>NZ_SOGU01000105.1:0-14641 GCF_004403275.1 Cryobacterium sp. TMT4-10 | reverse complement strand
TGTCAAATCGAGGCCAGCAGCTCATCTCCAGTTCGCCAAAGCAAACTCAAACAACCACTAAACCCAACTCGACCATCAGCCGGAGGGAGTTACCATCTTGGTTTCTACTCAGTCGCTCCCTGAACGGGAAAGGCGAATGAGAAGAAACTAAAACCTTCGTCCCACTTGAGGGCGGGAAGCTCTGCGGCTTTCCGAACCTGTGGGGTGACTTGAATGACATTACGGTGAATACCGGGGACGCGCAACTTGCTCCAGCATCCCGGGCGTGTCGGGTTTCGATGGCCTCAAGCGGCCTTGATCGATCCCGGCCGGAGCGGCCCGCGCCCGGTCATCGCCTCGTCGATACGGTGACGGTGAACTTGGAGTTCCGACCCACCTGGTGGGTGGTCCCGACCAGTCGAGTCAGCGCTGGACGGTAGCCCAGGTGGGTGTTCCACACCGTCCACAGCTCACCATCCGGTCGGAGCACCCGCCCCGCATCGTCGAAGAGCTTGAGCGCGATGCCGGCGTGCACCGACGAACCGATGTGGAACGGCGGGTTCAGCACGATCAGCTCCGCCGACGCATCCGGCTGGCTGCTCAACGCATCATCTCTCACGACGGTGACCTGATCCAGCAATTCATTGGCCGCCATGGTCGCCCGGGCGGAGGCCACGGCCGCGGCCGACTGGTCAGTGGCGATCACGCACAACCGCGGCCGACGCCGGGCGAGGGCGGCCGCGATCACGCCAGTGCCGCAGCCGAGGTCGATGGCCGCCTGAGCATCCGGCTTCATCCGGTCCAAGAACTCGAGCAGGTAGCGCGTACCGATGTCGATCGTGGTCCCGGCGAAAGCGGCCCCATGCGCACTGACCGTCAGACCTAAATCGGCATGAACCACGAATTGGGGCCAGACGGCTCCATCCGTTGCGGCCAGGAGGGGGACGGATGCCGTCAGCACCCGGGATTTCTGCCGGGCCGGGGAGACGGAGACTGAACCGAAATGCCGGCTAAGCACCTCGTTCATGGCCGTGGTCATGTGCTTGATGCGCCCGCCGGCGATCACGACGACGTCCGGTGCCGCGAACCGAGCGATGGCGGCGGCAAGCTCATCGAGGGCGGCGAGGCTGCGTGGCAACTGCATCAGCACCACGCGTGCATTCACCAGCAGGTCCTCGCCGAGCTCGAGTGAGCGGTACCGGTCGGAGAGACCGGCCTCGGCCGCATTGCGGGCGAGGGCCAGTTCCCCGGAGAGTGCGTCCTGGTGCACCCGGATGTCGCGGGCAGCCGCCAGCGCCGCCGCGCCGAGGGTGAGCGCCCCGTATTTGTCCTCGAGCACGACGACCTCGCCGGCCTCTGCCGGTCCCAGCGCATCGGCCGCCTGATCAAGGATCAGCCGGTCGCTCGCATCCACGGCGAAGAGGTTATCGGCCTCCACATCGGGGTAGCGCCGCAGACGGTCGAAGGAAAAATCAGACATTCCCTCAGGCTAGCCCGGCGCGGGGCCCTATTCCCGGCGTTTGAGTGGAAGGGCGCCGTGATCGAGCGGGCGCCAGATGACGATCTGATTCGACCGCCGCGTCCGGGTGCCGGCACGCATCGAGATGACCTCACCGGCCGAGCCGGCCGCGAAGACGCGGCGGCCCGGACGGTTGAGCAGTTCATCGGCCAGGGCCGATTCGAGTTCCCGAAGTCGGGATTCGAGGGTGCGCACGTGGTCTTCCAGCCCCAGGATGCGACGGATGCCTTCAAGGCTCACGCCTTCGGCGCCCAGTTCCGCGATCTCACGCAGCTTCGCCACATCCCGCATCGAGTACCGGCGAGACCGACCGGGTGTGCGGTCGGGACTCACCAGCCCCAGGCGATCGTATTGGCGCAGGGTTTGCGGGTGCATACCCGCAAGCTCGGCGGCCATCGAGATTACGAAGACCCGGGTGTTCTCATCCACCGTCAGTCTCTCGCCTTCGCCAGAAGATCGTCGCGCGGGTTCTCTTTGGGCACCGCCTCGGCGAAGGCCATGAGTTTCTCCTCGGCGTCCTTCGACAGGTGTGACGGAACGGCGACCTGCACCTCGGCCAGGAGGTCCCCGGTGCCCTTGGGCGTCACGACACCGCGCCCCTTGACCCGGAGCACGCGGCCGCTCGGCGTGCCGGCGGCGATGCGCAGTTTGACCGGCGCGCCGCCGAGGGTCGGCACCTCGATCGTGGCGCCGAGAGCCGCCTCCACGAACGTGACCGGAACCGCGACTCGCAGGTTCAGCCCATCCCGCTCGAAGACCGGATGTTTGCGCACGTTGACGGTGAGCACGATGTCGCCGGCCTCGCCGCCGTCGGGGCTGTGCTGCCCCTGGCCGCGCAGCTTGATCTTCTGCCCGTCGGCCACTCCGGCCGGAATCTTGACCTTGATGGCCCGGCCATCCTGCGTCTGCAGGGTGATCTGGTCACCATGGGTGGCCGTGATGAAGTCGACCGTGGTCGACGCGACCACGTCCCGGCCCCGGGTCGGTCCGCCGTAGCCGCGGAAACCGCCGCTGGAGGTGCCGAATCCGCCGCCCTGGCCGCGGCCGAACATGCCGCCGAGCAGGTCATCGAACCCGCCCTGCTCGTAGGAGTAGCCGGGCTGTTGCTGACGCGCTCCGCCGCCGAACATGCCGCCGAAGACGTCGTCGAAGCCTCCGGCCTGGCCTCCGCCGGGGCGCGGGGCGGTGAAGCGAGCTCCACCGCCCATCGCGCGCACGGCGTCGTATTCCTTGCGTTGCGCAGGGTCACCGATCACCGAGTGTGCCTCGCTGATCTCCTTGAACTTCGCCTCGGCCGCAGGATTGCCCGGGTTGGAGTCCGGGTGGTACTTGCGGGCGAGTTTGCGATACGCCTTCTTCAGCTCAGCCGGGGTCACGTCCTTCGAGACGCCCAGGACCTTGTAGAAGTCCTTATCGAACCAGTCCTGGCTAGCCATCGCTCGGTACCTGAACGACGACCTTGGCCACGCGCAGGAGAGATGAGCCGAGGAAGTAACCGGTCTCGATCACGTCCCCGACGGTTTCCGTGTCGACATCCGCTGTGGGCAGCTGGAAGATCGCCTCGTGAATGGTCGGATCGAACGGCTCGCCGACGGCGCCGAACGGCTTAACGCCCAGTCGCTCGACGCTCGTCCGCAGCTTGGCCGCGATGGTGCTGAACGCCGAGTCCTCGGTGAGGTCGCCGTGCTTTTCAGCACGATCGAGGTCGTCGAGCACAGGGATCAGACCCTTGACGACGTCCACGGTGACGCGCTCGCGCTCGACCTCGCGGTTCGCCTCGGTGCGGCGCCGGTAGTTGGCGTACTCGGCCGTGACGCGCTTGAGGTCGGCGAGGTGCTCGCTCGTGGGCTCGGCGACTTCGCGGTTGGCGGCGTCCAGAATGTCCTGCACCGTCAGCTCGTCCTCTTCGATGCCCTCGGCCGAGAACTCCGCGTCCGCCGATTCGGAAGGCTCCGACGCGGACTGCTCCGCGCCGCCCGCCCCGGGGGCACCCTCGACGGGTGCCCCCTCTTCAAACGGCTCGTCCTCTGGACGCTTCGTGTCGTCTGCCATTACTTCTTCGCTTCGTCCTCGTCGTCGACAACCTCGGCGTCGACAACGTCTTCGTCGGGGTTGCCCGCTTCAGCGGTGGGCTCGGAGTCGGACGGGGCGCCGGGCGCGGCATCCGCCTGGCTGGACTTGTAGATGGCCTCGCCGAGCTTGCCCTGGCTCTCGTTGAGCTTGTCGAAGGCGGTCTTCACGGCCGCGTCGTCGTCTCCGGCGAGCGCGGACTTGAGGGCGTCAACGTCGGCCTGCACCTCGGACTTGACGTCCTCGGGCAGCTTCTCGTCGTTCTCCTTGATCAGCTTCTCGATCGAGTAGGCGAGCTGCTCGGCCGTGTTGCGAGTCTCGGCTGCCTCGCGGCGGCGCTTGTCCTCGGCGGCGTGCTCTTCGCCCTCGCGCACCATGCGCTCGATGTCTTCCTTCGCGAGCGAGGAACCGCCCGTGATGGTCATCGACTGCTCCTTGCCGGTGCCCTTGTCCTTGGCGGACACGTGCACGATGCCGTTGGCGTCGAGGTCGAAGGTGACCTCCACCTGCGGGATGCCGCGCGGGGCGGGCGCGATGCCGGTCAGCTCGAACGTGCCGAGGTTCTTGTTGTCGCGGGTGAATTCGCGCTCACCCTGGAAGACCTGGATCGCGACGGACGGCTGGTTGTCGTCGGCCGTGGTGAAGGTCTCGCTGCGCTTGGTCGGGATGGCCGTGTTGCGCTCGATCAGGCGGGTCATGATGCCGCCCTTGGTCTCGATGCCGAGGCTCAGCGGGGTGACGTCGATGAGCAGAACGTCCTTGCGCTCGCCCTTCAGCACGCCGGCCTGCAGCGCGGCGCCGACGGCGACGACCTCGTCCGGGTTGACGCCCTTGTTCGGGTCCTTGCCACCGGTCTCGGCCTTGACGAGCTCGTACACGGCGGGCATGCGGGTGGAGCCGCCGACGAGAACGACGTGGGCGATGTCTTCCACCTTGACGCCGGCTTCACGGATGACGTCCTGGAACGGCTTCTTCGTGCGGTCGAGCAGGTCTTCGGTCATCTTCTCGAACTGGGCGCGGGTGAGCGTCTCGTCGAGGTTCGCCGGGCCGTTCTCGGTCAGCGACAGGTAGGGCAGCTGGATGCTCGCCGACATGCTGCTCGAGAGTTCCTTCTTGGCCTGCTCGGCGGCTTCCTTGAGACGCTGCTTGGCGATCTTGTCCTTGGAGACGTCGACGCCGGTGGTTTCCTTGAACTTCTTGATCAGGTGATCCACGATGCGCTGGTCCCAGTCGTCGCCGCCGAGGCGGTTGTCCCCCGCGGTGGAACGCACCTGGATGGTGGAGAAGTCGTCGTCCTTGCCCACCTCGAGGAGGGAGACGTCGAACGTTCCGCCGCCGAGGTCGAAGACCAGGATGAGCTCGTCTTCCTTGCCCCGGTCCAGGCCGTAGGCCAGAGCGGCCGCGGTGGGCTCGTTGATGATGCGGAGCACGTTGAGGCCGGAAATCTCGCCGGCTTCCTTGGTGGCCTGGCGCTCGGCGTCGTTGAAGTACGCCGGAACGGTGATGACGGCATCCGTCACTTTGTCGCCCAGGTACGCCTCGGCGTCCCGCTTGAGCTTGGCCAGAATGCGGGCCGAGACCTCCTGCGGGGTGAACTTCTTGTCGTCGATGGCGACGTTCCAGTCGGTGCCCATGTGGCGCTTGACCGACGAGATGGTGCGGTCGACGTTGGTGACGGCCTGGCGCTTGGCGGTCTCGCCGACCAGCACCTCGCCGTCCTTGGTGAAGGCGACGACGGACGGCGTGGTCCGGAAGCCTTCGGCGTTCGCGATGACGGTGGGTTCTCCACCCTCGAGGACGGCCACCACAGAGTTGGTGGTTCCGAGGTCGATGCCTACTGCACGGGCCATGTGTGCGTTCTCCTTCAGAGTATTGTGGTCACCCTGATTTCTCAGAGTTGAGTGGTGCAGGCTCAAGTGTGCCAGTGTCTCAAATCGGAGTCAAGCCGGGCAGCTGAGAGTTGAGCGTGAGTGACTCAACTATAAGATTCACCACACGACGCTGCGTGTCGGTTACCGCGATCCACTAGCCTCAGCGCATGACCGGGATTACGGAGCAAGGCGGCACGGACGCCCAGGTACTGCCAGGCGCGATCAGCAGAGGGCGCGTCTTCGCCTGGGCCTTCTGGGACTGGGGATCCGCCGCGTTCAACGCGGTCGTCACGACCTTCGTCTTTACCGTGTACATCACGGGCACCGCGTTCGGCGACAAGGACGTCATCTCCGCCCAGCTCGGCTGGGCCCTGGCGATCGCCGGCATCCTGGTGGCCGTGCTCGCCCCGGTCACCGGCCAGCGGTCGGACACGGCCGGGCGGCGCAAGTTGTGGCTGGGCATCAACACATTCATCGTCGTGGCCCTCACCGCGGCGATGTTCTTCGTGCAGGCGTCTCCGGACTTCCTGCTGCTCGGTTTGTTCCTGGTGGCGGCCGGAAACGTCTTCTTCGAGTTCGCCAGCGTCAACTACAATGCCATGCTCGCCCAGGTCTCCACTGCCCGCACCATCGGCAAGGTCAGCGGCTTCGGCTGGGGCATGGGGTACCTCGGCGGCATCGTCCTCCTGCTCATCGTGTATTTCGGCTTCATCAGCCCGGAGGTGGGCCTGTTCGGCGTGACCGGCGACAACGGGCTGTCGGTGCGCGTCGCGATGCTCATCGCGGCCGCCTGGTTCGGCCTGTTCGCCCTGCCGGTGCTGCTGTCGGTGCCCGAATACCGCTCCTCCGCCGCCACGCGCCGGCAGCGCGTGAGTTTCCTCCGGTCATACGTCGTGCTCGGTCAGGACATCGCGCGCCTGTGGAGGACCAGTCGCCATACGGTCTACTTCCTCGCGGCGAGCGCGATCTTCAGGGACGGACTGGCCGGGGTGTTCACATTCGGCGGCGTGCTCGCGGCATCCGTGTTCGGGTTCTCGCCCGGCGAGGTGATCATCTTCGCGATCGCCGCCAACGTCGTGGCCGGTATCGCCACCATCATCTCCGGGTCGCTGGACGACCGGCTGGGCGCGAAACCGATCATCGTCACCGCGTTGATCGGCCTGATCGTCTGCGGCAGCCTCGTATTCCTGCTGCACGACGGCGGTCAGATCGTGTTCTGGACGGCGGGCCTGGCCCTCACATTCTTCGTCGGACCGGCCCAGTCGGCCAGCCGAACCTTCCTGGCCCGGCTGATCCCGGCCGGCCGCGAAGGGGAGGTGTTCGGCCTGTACGCGACGACGGGCCGTGCCGTGAGCTTTCTCGCACCGACCATGTTTGCCCTGATGGTGACGATCTTCGGGGCCACCTACTGGGGCATCCTCGGCATCATGCTGGTGCTGCTCGCCGGGCTGCTGCTGCTGCTGCCGGTGAAGGCCATGCAGGACCAGATCGGCTAACGGATGCGCGTGGCCTCGTTGTGCTCCACCAGCAGCCAGGTCGTGCCCTCGTCGTTGGACACCCAGCCCTCCCAGGCGTAGGCGTCGGCCGTGATCGAGACGAAGTTCCAGCGGATCGGCCGACCGTCGGTGCCGGTGCCGTCCTGGCGCAGACCGTTGCGGTGCGGGGTGGCCACGAGGTGGCAGTATTCCCCTTCGGCCGGCGCGAAGTAGCTGACCCGCCAGGCCCCGGCATCCGGGTCGTACACCCGTAGGGCCGTCGAGACGGTTTTGAAGCCGGTCGGATGCGAGCCGCTCACGACGAGTTCCACGTCCTGCACCGCGCGCCCGTCCAGCACGAACTCGACGATCCAGGTGAATTCGCGTTCGGTCCATTCGCCGCTGACCTCGTTCAGGCGCGACCCCTTCGCCGCCCAGGCTCCGACGAGCTGGCCGAACCGGCGCATCCGTCCGGGGTACTCGGGCGTCGGTCCCGGGGCGACGAGCGCCTCGGTGAAACTGGGCACGGATGTGGTCATTCCCCGATTTTACCGGGCGTATGTTGCATCCGTATGAACCGGTGCCTCCGGGAGTCGGAGCTACTCGCCCCGGGCGAGGTCCGCATCGGTAGCCGGGCCGGTCGACGGCCGGACATCCGTGCGGTGGAAGTTCAGGAATGACCGCGAGGCGGTCGGCCCGCGCTGACCCTGGTACCGCGAGCTGTACTCACTGGATCCGTAGGGGCGCTCGGCTGGCGAACTCAGGCGGAAGAAGCACAGCTGCCCGATTTTCATGCCGGGCCAGAGCTTGATCGGCAGAGTCGCCACGTTACTCAGTTCGAGCGTCACGTGGCCGGTGAAACCGGGATCGATGAAGCCGGCCGTGGAGTGCGTCAGAAGCCCGAGCCGCCCCAGCGAGCTCTTTCCTTCCAACCGGGCGGCCACATCGTCGGGAAGGGTGACCTTCTCATACGTCGCTCCGAGCACGAACTCGCCCGGGTGCAGGATGAAGGGCTCGTCGGCGGCGGTCTCGATCAGCCGGGTCAGATCCGGCTGGTCCTCGGCCGGGTCGATGTAGGGGTACTTGTGGTTGTCGAAGAGGCGGAAGAAGCCGTCCAGACGCACATCGATGCTCGACGGTTGGATCATGTCGGCCTGATAGGGCTCCAGACTGATTCGTCCCGCGTTGATTTCAACCTTGATATCGCGATCCGAGAGCAGCACGGGTCCAGCCTAACGGCGCGGACTTGATATGCTGGCACCGTTCCGATCCGGGCTCGCCCGCTGATCGGACGTGCGGATGTAGTTCAATGGTAGAACTTCAGCTTCCCAAGCTGATAGCGCGGGTTCGATTCCCGTCATCCGCTCTTCATCAGAAAGATAGAACCCCATGCCGAACTGCTCGATCGTGCGACAGGGCGGCCGGTGACACCGGACAGCGCCGGTCAGATCGGCTCCGGCCGTGGCGTCTGGTTCAAGCTGGCCTGGGCAATCCCCGTGGCGATCGCGCTGCTGGCCGGGGTGGTGCTCGCCGCCAAGGGGCTTCGTACCCTGCCGGAGATGCAGTCTTTCCTGGCCGAGTTCCCGGGGGCCTCGGCGTTACCCACCTGGGCACCCGTCGGCTTTCCGGCCTGGCTCGCCTGGCAGCACGGACTGAACGCCTTCTTCATCCTCTTCATCGTTCGTTCGGGCTGGCAGATTCGCAGCCAGGGACGTCCGGCCATGTTCTGGACCCGGCGGAACACGGGCCTCCTCCGCACCGCGGGAGCCCCCACCCGGATGGGGATCAACGTCTGGGTGCACCTCACGGTCGACGCCCTCTGGGTGCTGAACGGCCTCGCCTTCTACGTGCTGCTCTTCGCCACCGGCCAGTGGGTTCGCATTGTTCCGGTCAGCTGGGGCATCATCCCCAACGCCGTCTCGGCAGCCATCCAGTACGCCTCCCTGAACTGGCCGGTCGGCGACGGCTGGGTGAAGTACAACGCCCTCCAGACCCTGAGCTACTTCTTCATCGTGTTCGTGGCGGCTCCGCTGGCCCTGGCCACGGGCATCCGTCTGTCGCCGATCTGGACCTCACGCCGGCTCAGCAAGCTGGTCCCGCTCGGCCCGACCCGGGTCGCCCACGTCGGCGTCATGGTCTTCTTCCTGTTCTTTATCGTGATCCACGTCACCCTGGTCTTCGCCACCGGCGCGCTCCGCAACCTGAACCACATGTACGCGGCGCAGAGCGACGACGGCTGGACCGGCTTCTGGATCTTCGCCGCGTCGCTGGCCCTGATGCTCGTCGCCTGGTTCGCCGCCGGCCCACGCCTCCTCCGCGCCATCGCCTCGCTCGGAGGGTCCGTCACGACCCGCTGAATCCCGCGCCGAGTTCCGACTCGCCCGGCCACGACCAGCCCGACAGCATCGCCCGGAGCGACTTCACGGAACCCGTCGGTCCGAGTTTCTGGGAGCGCGGCAACAGCTAGCCGGACGAGTCCGCACGGCGGTGGTCGATGCGTGCCCGAACGAATTCGACGGAGATTTTGCCCGAATCGGGCCCAAAACAGGCCGAAAACGTATTTTCGGGCAGAATCTCCGTCGAATTGGTTAGGCGCCACTGGGCTGGGCGGGCTCGCGCTAGGCCACGCGCACGTCGATTTCGCCGGGTTGCGCCGCCTCCGCGCCGAAGACCAGATGCCGGTTGGCGATCTTCTCGGTGAAGAAACGGTCGTGGCTGACCACCACGACGGCCCCGGGGAAATGGAGCAGGGCCCGCTCCATCACCTGCGTGCTTGACAGGTCGAGGTGGTTGGTGGGTTCGTCCAGCAGCAGCACCGAGGCACCGGACAGCAGGCACTGCGCCATGGCCACGCGGGCCCGTTGTCCGCCGGACAGATTGCCGATCCTCTGCTTGAGGTCGGCCTCGGAAAACTGGAACATCGCGAGGAACCTGTTCACCGACTTGCGCGTCGCCGTGAGGGCGAGGCTGCCCGGCATCGCGTTCACGGCGTGGGTGACCGTGTCCGTGTCGTCGAGTTCCGCGAGCACCTGGTTGTAGGAGACCACGGCGGCGCCGCCGGCCCAGGCCACCTCGCCGGAGTCGGCCCGTTCCTCCCCGGTCAGGACCCGGAGGAGCGTGGTCTTGCCGCTGCCGTTGGAGCCGAGAACCACGATCCGGTCCCTGCGCCTGATCTCGAAGCTGAGCTCCGCGAACAGAACCTTCTCACCGTAGGACTTGCTCAGCCCCTCGACCCGGCAGAGCGCATCCTTGACGTGCAGGCCGCCGTAGATCTCGGTGATGATCTGGTCGACGGGCCGCGGGGTGCGGGCCTTCTTGATCTTGGCGAGCTGGTTCCCCAGGTCCCGGCTGGCCGCCTTCGCCGCCTCGCGCCGGTCGGAGATGCCCTCCGCCTCGAATGCGAGCAGCTCGGACTCGTGCACGAACTGCTGCTCGAGTGTCTTCAGGCGGAACTGTTTCTGCACCACGTATTCGCCGAAGTTGCCCGGGTACTCGTGCAGGTGGAAATTCTCGACCTCGATGATCCGGGTGACGACGGCGTCCAGGAAGCGCCGGTCGTGCGAGACGATGATCGCGGCGCCGCGGAAGTCCCGGAACCAGGCCTCTAGCCATTCGACACCGGCCACATCCAGGTAGTTGGTGGGCTCGTCCAGAAGCAGCACGTCCGGGCGTTCCAGCACGATCTTCGCCAGCGCGGCCCGGTTGCGCCAGCCACCGGACAGTTCATCGATCGCGCAGACGCGGTGCGCCTGGTTGAAGCCCAGAGTGGTGAGTGCCGTGTCGATGCTTCGTGCGTAGTCCCAGCCGTCGAGTCGGTCCATCTCTTCGAACAGTTCGGCCTGGCGGTGGATCAGGCGGTCGAGTTCGGCGCTTGCCGAAGAGTCCGCCGCAATGGCAGCATCGATCGACGCCAGCTCGGATTCGATGGCCGTGATCGGTGCGAACAGGCCGTTGAGCACCTCGGTGATCGTGGCCTCACCGTTCAGCTCGGAGAACTGCGAGAAGTACCCCACCCTGGTGCCCGGTTCCAGGGCGACGGTCCCGGCATCCGGGGTCACCTGACCGAGGATCAGTTTGAGGATCGTTGTTTTTCCCGACCCGTTCTTGCCGATCATTCCGACCCGGTCTCCCGGTTCGAGGCGGAAGAACGCCTCCCGCAGGATCTGCGCGTTTTCGAACCGCACGTTGACATCGTTCAGCCGGATCAGGCTCATTGTTGCTGTCCTCTCGAGGGTGTGTTGGGCGTGGGCAGGCCGTGGGATCTCATCCGGTCCTGACCCGCCGGGGGCCGGGCTGCCGACTGCGGGGCGCTCTTGTTCTGCGGGCGTGGGCTCGCCTGGCCTGCCAGACTCGCGGATTCAGGCTCGGCCGCGGGATCCGGAGGGTGTAACTCGTCGGCAGCACCCAGCCGTAACGTCGGGCGAGCAGCGACAGGGCCGCCGCGCTCAGGATCGCCACCCCGGTGCCCACCGCCCCGTACCCGAGCTTGCTCAGCACCACCATCTCGGTGCTGGCGAGCACGGCGCTGGTCGCGTAGCGGGTGTTCCCGCCGAAGATCGTGGGGACCCGGAGCAGCATGATGTCGCGCACCATGCCCCCGCCGACGGCCGTGATAACTCCGAGCAGGATGGCGGGCATCCAGCCCAGGCCGCCGTCGAGTGCCTTCTGCGCGCCGACCGCCGACCAGCAGCCGACGGCGAGGACGTCCACGAAGATCAGGGCCTGGCGAGACCAGCGGCCGTTGAAGGTCACGAAGAACGCGATCACCCCGCCGATCACCGCGAACATGAGGTAGGCGGGATTGGTCAGCCCGATGGGCGTGCCCTGCTGCAGCAGGGTGTCCCGGATCATCCCGCCGCCGAGGCCCGACATGATGGCCAGCACCACGAAACCCACCAGGTCGAGCCGCGCGGTTCGAGCGGCCACTCCACCGAGGATGGCGTTCGCCATGACCCCGGCAAGGTCGACGACGGTGATGATCTCGGTCAATGCGGATGTTTCAAGTGTCACGGGACCTATTTTCGCCCACTTCGGGGCGGATCACGACACTTTCGCGGTGCGGGCCCGCCGCGACGAGCGCACGCCTCGGTAGAGTTCCGTCAGGATCGGGATGCCCGACATCAGCACGATGGCGATGATGAAGAACTCGGAGTACTTCGCGACGAACTCGATCTGCCCCAGGACGAAGCCGACCAGGGTGAGGCCGACGCCCCAGAGGAACGATCCCGCCAGGTTGTAGAGCACGAAGGTGCGGTACGACATCTTGCCGACTCCCGCCGCAACCGGGACGAAGGCGCGGAAGACGGGCAGGAAGCGCGCGATGATCACGGACTTGCCTCCGTGCTTGGCGAAGAAGGCGTTGGTGCGCTCCACGTTCTGCGGGTTGAAGAACCGGTTCTGCTCCCGGCTGAAGACCGCCGGACCCGCCTTTCGGCCGATGTAATAGGCGAGCTGGTCGCCGGAGAACGCGGCCACGAAGATGACCAGGCACGTCACCCAGAAGGGGAACGGCACGTCGCCCGTCGCCGTCAGCAGCCCGACCGTGAAGAGCAGGGAGTCCCCGGGAAGGAAGGAGAGCACGATGAAACCGGTCTCGATGAACACCACTGCGGCGACCCCGAGCAGCACAAACGACCCGAACCAGCCGATCAGCCATCCAGAGTCGAGAAAGTCGATCCCGAAGAGGGTGGGGTGCATGACGATTCCTGTCGGTCGGCGCGGAACACAAAGGGCCAGACTAGGTCACCCAGCCTGCTGAACGCCTGCGGACGGGCCTCGCGGAGCCGCAACAGTTCGCCCCGGGGCCCCTAGAAGCCTGCTGATTTAGCTGGGTGCGGTGGCTCTCGCGAGTCAGGTGGGTCGTTTTTTCAGTCGCGTGTGGGCGTGTTTGGGTTGCTCGCGGGGCCGAGTCAGAGTCGCGAGTCTGGCCAGGCCAGCGATGTTCTCGAGGTCGGTGTGAGCGCTGGGGTGCCTGCCCTGCCTGGTGCCTTCAGCCAAGGGCCCAAACCCCGTTCTGGCTGGTGAGTCCGAGGCCCAGGAGTCGCTTCAGATTGATGGCCGCGGCGCGGGTGTTCCACCAGGCGTGGTTCTTGACCACGCCGCGGTAAGGGACCCGTCTCGCCCCGCGAGTCATCCATGCGATCGAGCGTTCAACCATCGGCCGGTGCTGTCGGTAAACGGCTTGAAAGTCAGGGTCAAGCGCGCGGGCCCGATGCTCGCGTTGAATCTGTTGCTGCGGATGCAACTCCATCTTGCGACCGCGTGTGGCCGTGGTGCACTGGGCCCGGAGCGGGCAACCGGTGCAGGCACTGCCGAACGTGACTCGTCGTTTTGGGCTGATCAGCCGGGTGAGTCCTGCCGGGCAGGTCATCGTGCCCGCAGCCTCATCAACGGTGAAGTCATCGATCGTGAACCCGCCCGGGACTGCCCGACTCAACGGCATCGGCTTGATGATCGGGGTATGTCCGGCGGCAGTGACCTGGGCGAGGAGGTCGCCGCTGCCATAGGCAGAATCGCCCAATACATCGACAGGGTCTGTCCCGATGCTGGTGTCCGCGGCGATCAGGGCGGCGCCGTGGGCCGCATCACTGTTCTCCGCCCCGGACGCTTTCGTCAACACGACCGCGGTCACCAAACCCGTGTCGGACTCGATCGCGATGTGGGCTTTGAAACCGTCTTGCTTCTTCTCCCGGCTCTTGTGCGCGTGGCGGGTGTCGGGGTCAACAGTCGAGATCACCCGGTCCGGCGCGACCTTCCGGGCGATCCGCCACCGCCCATCGGTGCCATCGGACCCCTCGGCCGGTTCAACGTCCTGACCCGCGACGAGGGCGAGCAACGCGACCGTTTCCTGCTGCGGCTCCGTCAAAGCCGCCGCATCGATCGCCGTCAGCAACGCCAGGGCGTCGGTCACGAGCCGGGAAACGAGCTCGTCCCTGGCCGCCTTGTCGTCCCACGCGATGTCGGGTTTGCCGGGCTTGGCGTAGTCGTGGCCGGGCAGGCTCGTGACGATCATGTCCGCTCCCGGGACCTCGCGGCCGACCCGGCGGATCTGCGCGACCAGCTGCGTCACCGCGTCCTGGCGGGCGACCGCGTCGTCCAGGATCGTGGAGTCCAACGCCCGCCGCTTCCGGCCCGAGAGCGCCCCGGACTGGGCGATGACCTCGGACACCGCCTCAAAAATACGGTGCGGACGGGTGCTTGCCGCGAGGCGGCGCCGCCAGTAGGTCAACACCGTCGGATGGAACGATGTCTCCGTCAGACCGAACCCGCAGGCCGCTTTCCAGCGCAGGTCGAACGTGACCGCTTCCACTGTTTCCCGATCTGATAACGAGTGCAGGGTCTGCAGCACCATCACCGACGCGATCACGTCCGCCGGAGTCGAAGGGCGGCCCCGGCCCGACGGAAACAAGTCCGCGAACGCGTCATCGGGGAACAACTCGTGCCGGTGCTCCGCGAGGAACGCGAACACCGACCCGGCCGGCAACATGTGCCCAGCGAACGCACCGACATCCAACAACTGACGCTGACCATCATCACGACCCTGCATGAATCAAGTCTTAAACACATCGGCCGAAACCAACAAAGGCGGGCCTTAAAGCGTCGGATAAATCAGCAGTCTCCCAGTAGTACTTAGTTAGGTTGGGCGTGTCGGCTGTTAATCGTCGCTGGAATCTGTTAATTTTCAGGCGTGAATCCTGATGAACTCACCGAGACCAAAGCCGAGTTGG
>NZ_SOGU01000092.1:0-14577 GCF_004403275.1 Cryobacterium sp. TMT4-10 | reverse complement strand
CGCGGCGTGGCGGCCGGCGGCGTGGCGGGCTGCGTGGCGGCCGGCGGCGTGGCGGGCTGCGTGGAGGCCGGCGGCGTGTCAGCCGGGTCCGGGTTCAGGTAGGTGCGCGGCACGCGATGCCCGATCCGGGTGACGATCTCGTAGTTGATCGTGCCGGCGGCCTCGGCCCACTCGGTGGCGCCGGGAACGCCCGCCTCGGGGTCGCCGAACAGCACCACCGGGTCGCCGACTTCCACGGCCTCGTCGCCGACGCTGACGACGAACTGGTCCATCGCGATGCGCCCGACGATGGGATGCGTGGCGGCGCCGACGGTGACGCGCGCGGTGCCGGAGGCTTGCCGCGGCACCCCGTCCGCGTAACCGAGCGGCACGAGGGCCAGGAAACCGTCGACGGGCGCGCGCCAGAGGTAGTCGTAGGAGACTCCGGCGCCGGCGGCGACCCGGCGTACGGCGGCGACCCGCCCGCGCAGCGTCATCGCCGGGGTGAGCCCCAGGTCGCGCGGCGTCTGGTCGTCGAACGGGGACAGCCCGTACATTCCGATGCCCACGCGCACCATCGTGTACCGCGCCGCCGGCACCCGCAGGGCCGCGGCCGTGGAGGCCAGGTGGATCAGGGTCGGGGTCAGTCCGGCCGCAGCGGCCAGGCTGAGTCCACGTTCGAAGCGCTCGATCGCCTCGGCGTCGTCGGCGGCGGACGCGTTCGAGAGGTGACTGAAGATGCCGGTGACGGTGAGCAGGCCGGCCCGCTCGAACTCGGCGGCGAGAGCGAAGACCTCGGCCCAGTCCGGCTCGTGCACGCCGTTTCGGTTGAGGCCGGTTTCCAGTTTGATCTGCACTCCGGCGACGACGCTGAGGGCCGCCGCGGCATCCGTGATCTGTCGCAGTTGCCGCGCCGAGGACACCCCGAGGTCGACATTCCGCGCGAGGGCGGCGCCGAAGTCGGCATCCGGATCGTGCAGCCAGGCCAGCAGGGGCGCGTCGATGCCCGCGGCACGCAGCTCGAGGGCCTCGTCGATGTCCGCGACCCCGAGCCAGTCGGCTCCGGCGGCGAGGGCGGTGCGGGCCACCGGCACGGCCCCGTGGCCGTAGGCGTTCGCCTTGACGACCGCCATCAGGTGGGGGGTGCCGATTACGCTCTTGAGGTGCGCGACGTTGGCGAAGACCGCGCCGAGGTCGATGACCGCTTCCCGGAAGCCGCTCATGCGTCACCCTCGATGACCACGAACGCGCAGGCCACCCCGGCGTCGTGGGTCATGGTGAGGTGCACGGATGTCACGCCGCGCGCCGTCACCGCGGCCTGGGCGGCGCCGTGCAGCGCGAAAGCGGGGTTGCCGTGGGTGTCGGTGATGACGCCCATCTCCTGCCAGCTGACACCGGTGCTGTCGCCGAGGGCCTTGATCAGGGCCTCCTTGGCCGCGAACCGCGCGGCGAGGGAGTGCACCGGGAGGGCGCGTTCGGCTTCGGTGAAGAGCCGGGGTATCAGCCCGGGGGTGCGCAGGACCTGCCGTTCGAAGCGTGCGAGGTCAACGATGTCGACCCCGATTCCCCGGATCATGCGGCTCCCCTCTCCACCGGCGGCTGCGGCCCTGCCGGTGCCCACCCTGCGGTGGCGGCTGTCCTTCTGCGGTGGCGGCTCTAATTCGACGCGGCTGTTATTCGACGGTGACGGACTTCGCCAGGTTGCGCGGCTGGTCGACATCCAGTCCCTTCGCGGTGGCCAGCGCCATCGCGAAGATCTGCAGCGGGACCACGGCGAGGAGCGGTTCGAACAGCGGCGCGGCCAGCGGGATGCGGATGACGGTGTCCGCGAACGGCAGCACGGCCACGTCGCCCTCTTCGGCGATCGCGATGATGCGGGCACCGCGGGCACGGATCTCCTGAATATTCGAGACGACCTTGGGGTGCAGGTGCGCGGAGCCGCGGGGGCTCGGCACGACGACGAAGACCGGCTGGCCGGGTTCGATCAGCGCGATCGGCCCGTGCTTGAGTTCGCCGGCGGCGAAGCCCTCGGCGTGGATGTAGGCGAGTTCCTTGAGCTTGAGCGCGCCCTCGAGGGCGATCGGGAAGCCGACGTGCCGGCCGAGGAAGAGCACGGCCCGGGTGTCGCTCATCCAGTTGGCCAGTTCGCGAACCGTCGGTTCCTGGAGCAGGGTGGTCGCGATCTTCTCCGGGATGCCCTGCAGCTCGGCGACCTGTTCCGCCTGCTCGGCTTCGCTCAGGCTCCCCCGCACTCGTGCCAGGTGGAGCGCGAACAGATACAGGGCGGTGATCTGGGCGACGAAAGCCTTGGTCGACGCCACGGCCACCTCCGGGCCGGCGTGCGTGTAGATCACGGCGTCGGACTCGCGCGGGATGGT
Source organism: Cryobacterium sp. TMT4-10 (assembly GCF_004403275.1). NCBI lineage: Bacteria > Bacillati > Actinomycetota > Actinomycetes > Micrococcales > Microbacteriaceae > Cryobacterium > Cryobacterium sp. TMT4-10. The sequence goes on along the minus strand of NZ_SOGU01000092.1, from coordinate 12,220 downwards.
CGCGCCCTGGGTGTTGCAGATCGAGATGGCCCTGGCGCCGGCTTCCCTGGCGTACTTGACGGCCATCAGGGTGTCCATGGTTTCGCCGGACTGGCTGATCGAGATCACCAGGGTGTCCGCGGTGAGCACCGGGTCGCGGTAACGGAACTCATGGCTGAGCTCGACGTCCACGGGGATACGGGTCCACTTCTCGATCGCGTACTTTCCGACCTGGCCGGCATACGACGCCGTTCCACAGGCGACGATGACGATTCGGCGGATGTCCCGCAGCGCATCGTCGCCGAACGCGGCCAACTCCGGCACAACCACTGTTGTGCCCGCGATCCGGCCGCGCAGAGTGTTCGCGACGGCGTCCGGCTGCTCGGAGACTTCCTTGGCCATGAAGCTGGACCAGCCGCCCTTGTCCGACGCGGAGGCGTCCCAGGCGATGTCGAATTCTTCCGTTTCGACCGGGTGGCCGTCGAAGTCGGTGACGGTGACGAGGTCGGGCGTGATCGTCACGATCTGGTCCTGCCCGATGGCGACGGCCCGGCGGGTGTATTCGACGAAGGCGGCGACGTCGGAGCCGAGGAAGTTCTCCCCCTCGCCGAGGCCGATCACGAGCGGGGAGTTGCGGCGGGCTCCGACGACGATGCCGGGCTGGTCCTGGTGCACGGCGAGGAGGGTGAACGCGCCGTCGAGCCGGGAAACGACCGCGCGGAAGGCCTCGGCCAGGTCACCGACGCGCTGGTATTCGCGGCCGAGCAGAATGGCGGCGACCTCGGTGTCGGTCTCGCTCTCGAAGCTGAAGCCCTCGGCGAGGAGCTCGTCCTTGAGCACGGAGAAATTCTCGATGATGCCGTTGTGAATCAGGGCGAGCTTGCCGTTGTCTCCCAGGTGCGGGTGCGCGTTGGAGTCATTCGGGCCGCCGTGGGTGGCCCAGCGGGTGTGGCCGATGCCGGTGTTCCCGTTGTTGATCGGGTTGGCTTCGAGTTCCGCGGCCAGGGCGCCGAGCTTGCCGGCCTTCTTCGCCGTGTTCAGGGCGCCGCCGGCGTCGATGATCGCGATCCCGGCGGAGTCATATCCGCGGTACTCCAGCCGACGCAAACCGCCCATCAAAACCTGGACGCTCTTGTTGTCTCCGACGTAACCCACGATTCCACACATGACTGCGATATTAGTCCGAGTAAGCTGTGTGGAATGTCCGATGCGGTTGCGAGTCCCTGGAACAACGACCACAGCACCCCCTTCGTGGAACTGTCCCGGGCCGATTGGGCCGCTCTCGCCCCGACCACCCGGCTTCCCCTCCGGGAAACGGAAATCGTGCAGTTGCGGGGCCTGGGTGAGCCGCTGGACCTCGGCGAGGTCACGGATGTCTACCTTCCGCTCAGCCGGCTGCTGAACCTGTACGCGGCCGGTGCCCGCCAGCTGCACCGGGCCACGAGCGATTTCCTGGGCGAACGCGCCCAGCGCACGCCGTTCGTCATCGGCGTGGCCGGTTCGGTCGCGGTCGGCAAGTCCACCATCGCGCGACTGCTGCGGGAGCTCCTGGCCCGCTGGGAGGACACCCCCCGCGTCGAACTGGTGACCACCGACGGGTTCCTGCTGCCCAACGCGGAACTCACCCGGCGCGGTCTGATGGATCGGAAGGGCTTCCCGGAGTCCTACGACCGGCGGGCCCTGCTGCGGTTCGTGGCCGCGGTCAAGAGCGGCGCGGCCGAAGTGCGGTCGCCCTTCTATTCGCACCTGAGCTACGACATCGTGCCGGACGCCCAGATCGTGGTGCGTCAGCCCGACATCCTCATCGTCGAGGGTCTGAACGTGCTGCAGCCCCCCGGGCCCGGCCACGGGCTGGCCGTCAGCGACCTGTTCGACTTCACTCTCTACGTCGACGCCCGCACCCAGGACATCGCAAGGTGGTACGAAGATCGGTTCCTGAAGTTGCAGCGGGGCGCATTCAGCAACCCCAAGTCGTACTTCCACCGCTACGCGTCCATGACCGAGTCCGAGGCCCGGAGCCGGTCACGGGAAATCTGGACCGAGATCAACGAGCCCAACCTGGTGCGCAACATCCGACCAACCCGGTCACGCGCGACCCTGGTGCTGCGCAAGGACTCCAACCACGCCGTGTCCAAGGTGCTGCTGCGCAAGGTGTGACACCGGCGCCAAAGTGCCCGTTCCGGTCGAGAGTGACCGGTGTGCCGGGCACTCTCGACCGGAACGGGCACACTCGGGCAGCGGAACGGGCGCGGCGGGGCCAGGTGGACCGCCCGCCGGCGAGGGCCGGGTGGCTGAGGCCGGTCGCGTGGGGCTAGATGGCCGTCGGGGCCAGCGCGAGCTGTTCCCGCACGATGTCTGCCAGCTGGTGCGCCAGACGGTCGGCGGTGGCCTGGTCGGCCGCTTCGACCATGACCCGCACCATGGGCTCGGTGCCCGACGGGCGCAGCAGCACGCGGCCGGTGTCGCCCAGCTCTGCTTCCGCGACGCGCACGGCCTCGGCGATGACCTCGTCCGATTTCAGGGCGTGGTGGTCGACGCCCCGAACGTTGACCAGGATCTGCGGGAACACGGTCATCACGGCGGCGAGTTCGGCGAGGGTCTTGCCGGTGCGGGCCATCTCGGCGACGAGGTGCAGGCCGGTCAGGATGCCGTCGCCAGTGGTCGCATATTTCGTCATGATCACATGGCCGGACTGTTCCCCGCCGAGCGAGAGCCCGTTGGCGTTGAGTTCCTCGAGCACGTAGCGGTCGCCCACCTTGGTCTCGATCATGCGGATGTCGTTGGCGGCCATCGCCTTGCGCAGCCCGAGGTTGCTCATCACGGTGGCGACGAGGGTGCGGTCTTTCAACACGCCGCGCTCGGCCATGGACACCGCGAGGATCGCCATGATCTGGTCACCGTCGATGACGTTGCCGTCCCGGTCGACGGCAAGGCAGCGGTCAGCATCTCCGTCGTGCGCGATTCCGACGTCGGCCCCGGCCTCGAGCACGGCCCGGGAGAGGTTGTCGAGGTGGGTGGACCCGACCCCGTCGTTGATGTTGATGCCGTCGGGGTCGGCCCCGATGACGGTCAGTGTGGCACCGGCATCCGTGAAGACCTGCGGGGATACGCCGGCGGCGGCGCCATGCGCGCAGTCGAGCACGACGTGGATGCCGTCGAGGCGGTTGGGCAGGGTGCCGAGCAGGTGCACGACATAGCGGTCCTCGGCGTCGGCGAACCGGCGGATGCGACCGACGTCGCCGCCGATGGGCATCAGCACGTCCATCGTGAGGTGCTCTTCGATGCGGTTCTCGACGTCGTCGGGAAGTTTGGTGCCGCCGAAGGCGAACAGCTTGATGCCGTTGTCCGGGGCGGGGTTGTGCGAGGCGGAAATCATCACGCCGAAGTCGGCGCCGATGTCGGCGATCAGGAACGCGGTGGCGGGGGTGGGGATGACGCCGGCGTCGAGGACATCGACACCCGAGCTGGCCAGCCCGGCCGCGACCGCTGCAGAAATGAATTCACCGGAGATCCGGGGATCCCGGGCGAGCACCGCAACGGGTCTGCGACCCTCTGCCAGGCGCAACTCCGCGCGGCGGCCCTGAGTGAGGACCGCCGCGCTGGCCTGGGCGAGGCCCAGGGCCAGGCCAGCCGTGAGATCACGGTTGGCCAGACCCCGGACGCCGTCCGTGCCGAATAGTCGAGGCATTGTTACAGTGCTTCCCGACTTGTTAGCGCTTGGAGAACTGAGGAGCCTTACGGGCCTTCTTGAGTCCGGCCTTCTTGCGCTCCTTGACGCGAGCGTCGCGGTTGAGGAAGCCGTTCTTCTTCAGGATGGCGCGGTTGTTCTCTTCGTCGATCTGGTTCAGCGAACGTGCGATGCCGAGACGCAGGGCGCCGGCCTGGCCGGAGGGGCCACCGCCGGTGATGCGTGCGATGACGTCGTAGCTGCCGATGAGGTCGAGCACCTTGAACGGGTCGTTGATGAGCTGCTGGTGCAGCTTGTTCGGGAAGTAGTCCCCGAATTCGCGGCCGTTCACCGTGATGGTGCCGGAGCCGGGGACGATGCGCACGCGGGCGATGGCCTGCTTGCGACGGCCGACGGCTGCGCCGGGAACGTTGAGGATGGCGCGGGGCGCCTTGGTTACGGTCTCGGCCGGGGTCTCGGTCGAGTAGCTCTCCGGAGCCTGGTCAATCTGATCTGCGATTTTCGCCACGATGGTGTGAATCCTTTTTTCTTAGAATCGAAAAGTCTGGAGGCCGGCGCTACTGAGCGACCTGGGCGAGGGTGTACGGCTTCGGCTGCTGCGCGGCGTGCGGGTGCTCGGGGCCGGCGTAGACCTTGAGCTTGGCCAGCTGGGCGCGACCGAGGGTGTTCTTCGGAAGCATGCCGCGGATGGCCTTCTCGACCGCACGGGTCGGGTGCTTTTCGAGCATCTCCGAATAGTTGGTGGCCGTGAGGCCGCCCGGGTAACCGGAGTGGCGGTACGCCATCTTCAGGTCGAGCTTCTTGCCGGTGAGGGCAATCTTCTCGGCGTTGATGATGATGACGAAATCTCCCATGTCCATGTGGGGAGAGAACGTTGCCTTGTGCTTCCCGCGAAGGAGAATGGCGGCGTGGCTGGCAAGACGACCGAGCACGATGTCTGTGGCGTCGATGACGACCCAGTCGTGCTGGACTTCGCTTGCTTTGGGGGTATAAGTGCGCGTCACTATTGTGCTGCTTTCTTGTTTCGAACGGAGGTGTTCGTGAATCCCGCTCCGGGTGTGTTCCCAGAGGGGGAACACGATCGATGGAGGGCTCACGTTCGTGTGCCTGGCTGCAACGCACAGACACCAAAGGTCAACGATACCGCCGTGGGCGCCCGAGCGCAATTCCGGGCGTGAAGCCGACGGATGCGGAGGCGAGCTACTCCGTGTCGTCGATGAGTTCGCGCCGGGCCCGGGTCTCCAGCGCACGCAGCGCCAGCAACTCGTCGGCCGGGTAGCCGACCTTCAGCAGCGTGAGCCCCTGGGCGGGCATGACCTTGAATTCGCTGGTACGGGCCCGTTCGATCCGGAGGTCGACCAGGCGGTCCCCGGACAGGCGCCCCTCCCCCACGGCCACGCACGCGCCGACGAGGGCGCGAACCATGCTGTGGCAGAACGCGTCGGCCTGCACCGAGGCGACGAGAACGCCATCGGGGTCGCGCCGCCAGCTGAACTCCTGCAGCGTGCGGATCGTCGTCGCGCCGGGGCGCGGCTTGCAGTAGGTGGCGAAGTCGTGCAGGCCGATCAGCGTGGCGGCGGCCGCGTGCATGGCGTCCCCGTCGAGGCGGAAGCCGTGCCAGGTGGTGCGGAACCGCTGCAGCGGGTCGTGCCCGGCAACCGAGTCCGCGATCCGGTATTCGTACCGGCGGTAGAGCGCCGAGAAGCGGGCGTCGAACCCGGCCGGGGCGATGATGCTCGATTTCAGCACGATCTCGGGCTGGGTGACCAGGATTCCGCTGAGCCGCCGCTGCACCATGACCGCCAGCGGCGTCGGCGGGCGGCCCTTGCCGCGGGTGATGCGCACGAGGCCGTCGGCCTGGTCGGGGTTCAGATCGAAGTGGGCGACCTGTCCCAGGGCGTGCACGCCGGCATCCGTTCGCCCGGCCACGGTCAGTACCGGGGTCGGCGGGTGGCTGTGCAGGATGCCCGCCAGTCCGGCCTCGATCTGCCCCTGGACCGTGCGGAGGCCAGGCTGGGTGGCCCAGCCGGACATCCCGGTGCCGTCGTAGGCGATATCCAGCCTGATCCGGGTGGTGCCTCGGCGTTGGGTCTCGTCAGGCGCCGGGGGAAGAATCACGCAGGTAAGTGTACGGGCCGCCCCGGGTTATCGTTGAACCCGGATAGTTCTCCGAAGCCGTTATGAAACCCAGCAAACCCCAGCCCTCACCTGCCCGCCGCCCGCAAACCGTGAGCGATTCTGCGCGGCGCCTGGCCGGACTCGACGGCCTGCGCGGCATCGCCGTGGCCCTGGTCGTGGTCTTCCATTTCTTCCCCGCGGTGCTGCCCGGCGGCTTCGTCGGGGTCGACGTCTTCTTCGTGATCAGCGGTTTCCTGATCACGGGCCTGCTCGTCGTCGAGCACGAGCGAACCGGCCGGGTCTCGCTCGGCCGATTCTGGCAGCGCCGGGCCCGCCGACTGCTCCCCCCGCTGATTCCCCTGGTCCTCGCCTGTGCCACGGCGGCCTGGGCCATCGGCGGGGACGTCCTGGTCGGCATCGGCTGGCAGGTGCTCGGCGCAGCGACGTTCGGCTACAACTGGGTGTCGATCGCGGCGTCGGGCAGCTATTTCGCAACCGACCAGCCCGAACTGTTCCGCAACCTCTGGTCGCTGGCGGTCGAGGAACAGTTCTACCTGGTCTGGCCGTTCGCTCTGCTCGGCCTGTTGCTGATTCGCAGCCCCGCCGTGCGCCTCGGCCTGGTCGGCGGCCTCGCCCTGGCGTCGGCGCTGTGGATGGGGCTGCTGCACCAGCCCGGAACCGACCCCACCCGCGTGTACTACGGTTCGGACACGCACAGTTTCGGCCTCTTCATCGGCGCCGCGCTGGCCCTGGCTCTGCACCGCAGCGGCGCTTCCCCCCTCGCCCCGCGGGTGCGGGCCGTACTGGGCGGGGCCCGGCCCTGGCTCGGCCTGGCGGCGCTCGCGGGCCTCCTCGGCACTGCGGCCTGGCTGCCGGACACCGACGCCGTCACGTACCGCGGCGGGCTGCTTCTGGTGAGCCTGCTGTCCGCGGTCACGATCTGGGCCGCGGTGCGCGGCGGACGCTTCGGCCCGCTGCTGGACACCCCGGTACTGCGGTTCCTCGGGGAACGCTCCTACGGCATCTACCTCTGGCACTGGCCCGTCCTCGTGCTGACCCTGGCGGCCTGGCCCGCGGCCACGAGATCACCGGCCGGGATGCCGGCAGCCGGGTTGCTGGCAGCCGCGCTGACGCTGCTGGCCGCCGTCGGGTCATACCGCTGGCTCGAACTGCCCGCCCGCCGGCTGGGGGTGCGCGGCGGCATCCGTCGGCTGGCTGCGCTCCGGACGGGTCCCCCGCGGCGGCGCGCCCTGCTCGGGCTGGCCCTGGTGACCGGACTGGTGCTGGTGGCGGGCACGATGTCGGCGCTGATCACGGCGCCCAGTCAGACCAGCGCCCAGACAGAGATCGAACGCGGCCAGCAGGCGCTGGCCGCCGCCACCCGAGCGGCCGCCAGAGCCGAGGCCCGCGCCTCCCGGTCGGCCGCGATCACCGCCGCACTGGCTCCGGTCGGCAGCCGGATCACCGCGGTTGGCGACTCGGTCATGCTCGCCTCCGCCCCCGAACTGCAGGCCGGCTTCCCCGGCATCGCAATCGACGCCGCGGTCTCGCGCGGCATGCGCGCTGCGCCGGAGCTACTCGCCGACCAGGCCCGCGCCGGCACTCTCCGGCGGGTGGTCGTGGTCGGACTCGGCACCAACGGCCCGATCGACCGGGACGACCTGGCCGACATCCGCGCCGTGATCGGGCCCGGTCGCACGCTGATCCTGGTCAACGCCTACGCCGAACGCGCCTGGACCGAGGGCGTCAATGCCGCCCTGGCGGACTTCTCCACGCGTTACCGGCAGGTCGAACTCGCCGACTGGCACGACGCGATCGCACCGCACCTCGACGTGCTGGCGGAAGACAACGTCCACCCGGGACCGACCGGCGGCAGAATCTACACGGAAGCGATCCGGGCTGCGCTGGACCGGCTCGGACGAGTGCCACCGCCACGGCGAACGGATGCCTTCCTGCGGCCGACCCCGACGGGTCCCGACGCGCCTCCGCTACCCCCGCTGCTGCCGGAGGCGACCGCTCACTGAAGCTCGTAGGCGAAGGGGAGCCGCCTAAATGTCCAGCACAGGGTGGCCGGGTGCGCAAAAAAGGGGCCCGACCGAAGTCGAACCCCTTTTTACGGTGAAACGTGACTACTTGGCGTCAGCCTCGTCGACAACGTCGGCCTCGACGGCCGCGTCGGCCGCGTCGGCCGGAGCCGTTGCTTCCTCGGCGACGTCGGCCGGAGCGGCCTCAGCGACAGGCTCTTCCGCGGCAGGCTTGGCAGCCTTCGACGCGGAGGCCTTCTTGACCTTCGGGGTCAGCGGCTCGAGAACGAGTTCCATCTGGACCATCGAAGCGTTGTCGCCCTTGCGGAAGCCGAGCTTCGTGATGCGGGTGTAGCCACCCTCACGAAGAGCAACCTGCGGCGCGATCTCGGTGAAGAGCTCGTGCACGACGCTCTTGTCGCCGATCGTGGCGAGCACGCGACGACGAGCGTGCAGGTCACCCTTCTTGGCGAACGTGATCAGTCGCTCGGCGACCGGGCGAAGGCGCTTGGCCCGCGTCTCGGTCGTCTTGATCGACTTGTGGGTGAACAGGGATGCGGCCAAGTTGGCCAGCATGTGGCGCTCGTGGGCCGGTCCGCCTCCGAGGCGGGCTCCCTTAGTGGGCGTAGGCATTGGTTATCTCCAGTATCAAAGTCGAAAGACAGTCTGAGCGACTGCTTTAGATGGTTTCTTCGTCGTAGCCGCTGTAGAAGTGGGCGCCGTCGAATCCGGGCACCGAGTCCTTCAGCGACAGGCCGAGCTCTACGAGCTTGTCCTTGACCTCATCCACCGACTTCTGTCCGAAGTTGCGGATGTTCATCAGCTGGGTCTCCGAGAGGGCGACGAGTTCGCTGACGTTGTTGATGCCCTCGCGCTTGAGGCAGTTGTACGAACGAACCGACAGATCGAGGTCCTCGATCGGAATCGACAGTTCGGTCGACAGCACGGCGTCGACCGGCGCGGGGCCGATTTCGATGCCCTCGGCGGCGGTGTTCAGCTCGCGGGCCAGACCGAACAGCTCGGTCAAGGTGCGACCGGCGGATGCGATGGCGTCGCGAGGCGAAATCGCCGACTTGGTCTCCACGTCAACGACGAGGCGGTCGAAGTCGGTGCGCTCACCGGCACGAGTTGCCTCGACGCGGTAGGTCACCTTGAGCACGGGCGAGTAGATCGAGTCGACCGGAATCTGGCCGGCCTCGGAATACTCGTTGCGGTTCTGGGTGGCCGACACGTAGCCGCGGCCGCGCTCGATGGTCAGTTCGAGTTCGAACTTGGCCTTGTCGTTCAGGGTCGCGATGACGAGTTCCGGGTTGTGGACCTCGACTCCGGCCGGAGCCGAGATGTCGGCGGCCGTGACCTGGCCGGCACCCTGCTTGCGCAGGTAAGCCGTGATCGGTTCGTCGTGCTCGCTGGAGATGACGAGACCCTTGATGTTCAGGATGATCTCGGTGACGTCTTCCTTGACACCGGGAACGGTGCTGAACTCGTGCAGCACACCGTCGATCCGGATGCTGGTGACAGCGGCTCCGGGGATCGAGGACAGGAGGGTGCGGCGCATCGAGTTGCCGAGAGTGTAACCGAAACCAGGCTCAAGAGGTTCGATGACAAACCTGGATCGGAACTCCGAGATGTTCTCTTCGGTGAGCGTGGGGCGCTGTGCGATAAGCACTATTGATTCCTTTCGGCTAAGTGTCCGCTATATGACACTTGCGTGGCGAGGGTTGAACGTGAAAGAAAAACGGTGATCGTCCCCCGACAGGCCCGACAACCGGAAGACCGGGTGTCGGGCCTGTCGAGATCAGGTCAATAGAGAGTGCTTAGACGCGACGACGCTTCGGCGGACGGCAGCCGTTGTGCGCCTGGGGCGTGACGTCGTTGATCGAGCCCACCTCGAGGCCGGCGGCCTGAAGCGAACGGATGGCGGTCTCGCGACCGGATCCGGGGCCCTTGACGAAGACGTCGACCTTCTTCATGCCGTGCTCCTGCGCCTGGCGGGCAGCCGACTCGGCAGCCAGCTGTGCGGCGAACGGGGTCGACTTGCGCGACCCCTTGAAGCCAACTCCACCTGAGGACGCCCAGCTGATGACCGCACCGGTGGTGTCGGTGATCGAGACGATGGTGTTGTTGAAGGTGCTCTTGATGTGGGCCTGGCCCACAGCGATGTTCTTCTTTTCTTTCTTGCGCGGCTTCCGAGCGGCCGACTTTGGTGCTGCCATGATTTCTCCTGAATCCTGTAGGCGAGACGGGCGAGGCCGAGGCCTAGCGCGCCTTCTTCTTGCCGGCTACGGTGCGCTTCGGGCCCTTGCGGGTGCGAGCGTTGGTCTTGGTGCGCTGGCCGCGAACGGGCAGGCCCTTGCGGTGGCGAATGCCCTCGTAGCTGCCGATCTCGACCTTGCGGCGGATGTCGGCGGCAACCTCACGGCGGAGGTCACCCTCTACCTTGAAGGATCCTTCGATGTAGTCACGGAGAGCGATCAACTGATCGTCGCTCAGATCCTTGACTCGGATGTTTCCATCGATTTCAGTGTCGGCGAGGGTCTTGAGTGCCCTCGTACGGCCAACACCAAAGATGTAAGTCAGTGCAACTTCCACGCGCTTATCGCGAGGAATATCAACGCCGGCTAGACGTGCCATTGTGGCTTCTCCTGTATATGAGTGGAGGTCTGTAACAGTGCCTGTACATCGGCCTCCAACCGATGGTGTCGCCCCGAGGGGTTCCCGGCACTGCTATTTTCTGTGTTCAATTACGTGTGCCTTCGACAGGCCTGGCTACCGGAATCGGTGACCGGGCTTGTCGACCTGCTAGCCCTGACGCTGCTTGTGACGCGGGTTCTCGCAGATGACCATCACGTTGCCGTTACGGCGGATGACCTTGCACTTGTCGCAGATCTTCTTGACGCTGGGCTTGACCTTCATGATGTGTCCTTGTATTCGCTGTCTTCGTACCCCAGGAACGCCTCGGGCCGTTACTTACAGCACTCGTTACTTGTAGCGGTAAACGATCCGGCCGCGAGTCAGATCGTACGGGCTCAGCTCCACGATCACGCGGTCCTCAGGGAGGATGCGGATGTAGTGCTGACGCATCTTGCCTGAAATGTGGGCAAGAACTTTGTGGCCGTTGGTCAACTCAACGCGAAACATTGCATTGGGAAGAGCTTCGACTACTGCGCCCTCGATTTCGATGACACCGTCTTTTTTGGCCATAACTCACTATCGCTAGGGTATTGATTGCTGGTCGTGCGTGGATTGTGGCGTTTGACACGCCGTAAACGCGCGCATCAGACACCAAGGATTTACTCTATGGTACAGAGTTGCCTTTTGGCAATTCTTCCCTATAATCCCTGAACGGATTCACGGGTTCAGGGTCTTCTCCCGCACCGATCCGTGTGCTCTCATTCTGCGTTCACGTCGTCGAGCAGCCTGACGATGTCCTCCGCGGTGGCTGCGTCAAGGAGTCTCTGCACCTCGCCCTCGTCCGAGAACACGGCTGCCATTCTCGAGAGGATCTCGAGGTGCTCGTTGTTGAGCCCGGCGATTCCGACGGCGAACCGCACCGGGTGGCCGTCCCAGTCGATCGGGTCCGCGTAGCGAACGATCGACAGGGCCGACCGGATGACCGACGCCTTGGCGTCGTTGGTACCGTGCGGGATCGCCAGAAAGTTGCCCATGTACGTCGACACGCTGGCTTCGCGTTCGAACATGGAGTCGATGTAGTCCTCACGCACTGCGCCCGCACGGACGAGCAACGCACCGGCCTCACGGATGGCGTCGTTCCGGGTCGTGGCAGACCCCGCGGTCACCACATTGACCAGTTCCAGAAGGTGCTGGGTCATTGCGTTACTTTGCGGCTTCTGCCCAGCCGCGCGACTTGAACGCGTAGATGGCGGCGTCCAGCGCCTCATCGCCGTTCTGCGAGGCGAAAACGGTGGCCTCCAGCATTGCCACTCCGACCCCGAGCTTGACGGCCTGGCTGCGGATCTTCTCGTAGCGCGGCGCCAGCTGCGGTCCGACCAGCAGAACGTCGATCGGGCCGAGCGAGCCCGGCAGGTCCGATTCGCTCCCCGCGTGCACAGACACCGTGAGGCCGCGTGACTCTGCGGTGTGGCGGACCCGGTGGGCGACGAAGGCACTGGACGCTCCGGCACCACAGACAACGAGGATTCTCATGGGCGTGCTCTTTTCTCTGAGGCTGAGACAGACAATTTGTCCCCACCTCAATCTTCCCGCTTTCACCCCCGTCGAGGAAACCGCCGGCCCCCTCAGCCACCCCATCCGGGCCACACCCCCTCGTTCACCAATTCGACGGAGATTCTGGCTCTCCTGCTGCATCTGTGGGTCTTTCGGAGCGCCTTAACGGCCGCACGCCGCTTCCTGTCTAGGTTTCTGACTGTCAAGGAAAGAAACTTTATAG
>NZ_SOGU01000097.1:0-13032 GCF_004403275.1 Cryobacterium sp. TMT4-10 | reverse complement strand
GGCGCAGCCGTCCCCGGGACCACGCCCGTCGCATCCGTCGCCCCGGCCCGCGCCCGCCGCTGCGGCCGCCCGCCGCGCTCGACGGCGGGCCCGTACCCGACCAGGTTCGCTTGCCGCCCCTGCGCCTCGCCCTCCTCGCGCGAGGACGACGCGGAGCTGGCAGCCTCCGCGCCCGCCACCTCGAACGAGACGATCGGCTCCCCCACGTGCACGACCGTGCCGGGCTGCTGGTGCAGCTCGGACACCACGCCCGCGAACGGGGACGGGAGTTCGACGACGGCCTTCGCGGTCTCGACGTCGGCGATCAGCTGGTTGAGCTCGACCGTGTCGCCCGGCGCGATTCGCCAGGCCACGATCTCGGATTCGGTCAGGCCCTCGCCCAGGTCGGGCAGCCGGAACACCTTGATCATCGTCGTCTCCCCAGGGCACGGTCGACGCCGTCGAGCATGCGGTCGAGGTCGGGCAGGTGGTGGCTTTCCAGTTTCGCCGGCGGATAGGGGATGTCGAAGCCGGTCACCCGCACCGGGGCCGCCTCGAGGTACTCGAAGCAGCGCTCGGTGACGACGGCCACGATCTCGCCGCCCAGCCCTCCCGTGCGCGCCGCCTCGTGGGTGACGACGAGCCGGCCGGTCTTCCGCACGGAGGCCTCGACCGTGGCGTAGTCGACCGGCGACAGCGAGCGCAGGTCGATCACCTCGATCGACACGCCCTCGTCGGACGCGGCGATCGCGGCATCCGTCGCGGTGGCCACGAGCGCGCCGTAGGCGAGGAGCGTGACGTCGGTGCCGGGCGTCACGACCCGGGCGCTCTCCATCGGGGCGCCGAGCTCCGGCGACACCGCGCCGGGCACGTGGTAGCGGCGCTTGGGCTCGAAGTAGAGCACCGGGTCGTCGGAGGCGATCGCCTGGCGGATCAGGCTGTAGGCGTCCTGCGGGTTGGAGACGGCGACCACGCGCAGCCCCGAGGTATGGGTGAAGTACGCCTCCGGCGACTCGGAGTGGTGCTCGGCTGCGCCGATGCCGCCGCCGAACGGCACCCGGATGGTGATCGGCATCCGCACCGCGCCCTGGGTACGGTAGTGGATGCGGGCGACCTGGCTGACGATCTGGTCGAAGCCGGGGAAGATGAAGCCGTCGAACTGGATCTCGCAGACCGGGCGGTAGCCGCGGTAGGCGAGCCCGACCGCGGTGCCGATGATCGCGGACTCCGCCAGCGGGGTGTCGACGACCCGGCGCTTGCCGAATTCGGCCAGCAGGTCGCTGGTCACCCGGAACACGCCGCCGAGCGTGCCGATGTCCTCGCCGAGCAGCACCACCTTGGGGTCGTCGAGCATCGCCTGGCGGAGGCCGGCGTTGATCGCCTTGGCCAGGGTCAGGGTGGTCGTGCCGGTCAGCGGCACCGGCGTGGCCAGGGGCACGGATGTCGGTGCCGGGCCGGCCACGGACGGGGAAGGTCTCACTATGGTCGTCATGGTCATCAGGCCTTCCCTCCGGTGGAGTCACTGCTGGTCTGCTCGAAGCCGGCCAGGTAGGCGGCGTAGTTCGCGCGCTGGCCGTCCAGGGCCGCGTGGGGGGTGGTGTAGACGTGGGCGAGCACGCTCAGCGGCTCCGGGTCGGGCATGTCGATGCAGCCGGCGCGGAGTACGGCGGCCGTGGCATCCGCCCGGGCCCTGGTCTGCTCCTCGACCTCCGGGGTGAGCAGGCCGAGCCCGTCGAGCAGCAACCGCAGGCGCAGGATCGGGTCCTTCGCCGCCCACTCCTCGAGTTGGCCGGCGGGGCGGTAGCGGGTGGGATCGTCGGCCGTCGTGTGCGGCCCCATCCGGTAGGTGACGGCCTCGATGAAGGTGGGGCCGCCGCCGGTGCGGGCGCGGTCCAGGGCGATCCGGGTGGCGGCCATCACGGCGAGGACGTCGTTGCCGTCGACCCGGAGGCTGGGAATGCCGAAACCGGGCGCCCGGTCGGCGATGCTGACCCGGGCCTGCACCCCGACCGGTTCGGAGATCGCCCACTGGTTGTTCTGGCAGAAGAACACCACCGGCGCCTGGAAGCTGGCCGCGAAGACGAGCGCCTCGTTGACATCCCCCTGGCTGGTCGCCCCGTCACCGAAGTAGGTCACCGCGACCGAGTCGACCCCGTCGGCCAGGGCGCCCATGGCCCAGCCCGTCGCGTGCAGGGTCTGGGCGCCGATGATGATGTTCGGCGTCGCCATCCCGAAGGCGTACGGGTCCCAGCCGGACTGCGCATTGCCCCGCCACACCCGCACGATGTCGGCCGGCGCCACGCCCCGGCAGTACGCCACCGCGTTCTCGCGGTAGCTGGGGAACACGAAGTCGTCGGGCCGGAGCGCGCGGGCCGAGCCGACCTGCGCGGCCTCCTGGCCCAGCAGCGGCGGCCACAGGCCGAGCTCGCCCTGGCGCTGCAGCGCTGTGGCCTCGGCGTCGATGCGGCGCACAACGACCATGTCCTGGTAGAGGGCGACCAGGTGCGCCCCGGTCACGTCCTCGACCCACGGATCCAGCCGGTCATCGGGCTGCCGAACGCCGTCCGGCGTCACGAGTTGCAGAAAAGTGGCGGGAATGTCTCCCGCGAGGATGTCGTGCATAATGGCCGCTCCCAGCGTCGTTGCCGAAGTTGTAGAGAGCGTACGGTCAGGCGACACAGGGCACAACCATGTCCAAAAATATTGAGCATTCTGCCCTATTCAGGGGGCCGCTCGCGTGCTACCGTCGAGCATTATGCACAGTCTGGACAAAGTCGACCTGCAGCTGCTCCGAGCCCTCTGCACGGACCCGCGCAGCACCTTCGTCGCGCTGGCCCAGCAGCTCCATCTCTCCCGCAACACGGTGCAGGCCCGGATGGCCCGGCTCGAGGAGTCCAACGCCTTCCTGTCCTTCGACCGCCGCGTCAACCCGGTCGCCCTGGGCTACCCGCTGACGGCTTTCATCGAGGTGCACGTGCAGCAGAAGCGGCTGAC
This sequence comes from Cryobacterium sp. TMT4-10, assembly GCF_004403275.1. Classification (NCBI taxonomy): domain Bacteria; kingdom Bacillati; phylum Actinomycetota; class Actinomycetes; order Micrococcales; family Microbacteriaceae; genus Cryobacterium; species Cryobacterium sp. TMT4-10. The sequence goes on along the minus strand of NZ_SOGU01000097.1, from coordinate 10,059 downwards.
CCAGATCGTCGCCGAGCTCGCCCAGATCCCCGAGATCGTGCAGGCCTACGGAATGAGCGGCTCGACCGACCTGCTCGTGCGCGTGGTCTGCACGGATGCCGACGACCTGTTCCGCATCGACGGCACCATCCTGGCCTGCGAGGGCGTCGACCGCACCGAGACCTCCCTCGCGATGGGCGAGCTGATCCCCTACCGGGTCACCCCGCTGCTGGAGCGCACCGCCCGCCGGGTGGGCCCGAGCGGCAGCACCGGCGGCAGCCCGGACGAGGTCACGACCTGATGCGGCCCCCGCGAGTGTGACCGGCGCCCCGATGACCATCCTGCCGATGTTCCCGCTGGGATCCGTCCTGTTCCCCTATATGCCGCTGCAGCTGCGGGTGTTCGAGGACCGGTACCTGGTGATGCTCAGCCGGATCCTGCACGAGGAGCCCGCCGAGTTCGGCGTCGTGCTGATCGAACGCGGCCAGGAGGTCGGCGGCGGCGAGCGCCGATTCGCGATCGGCACCGTCGCCCAGGTCACGGAGGTGGAGGCGGCCGAGGGCTTCGTGGCCGTCACCGCCCAGGGCGAGCGGCGCATCGAGGTGCTCGACTGGCTCGAGGAGGACCCGCACCCCCAGGCGGTCGCGCGTGAACTGGAACCCCTCGACTGGGACGACGAGCTGCTGCCGCTCCGCGAACAGGCCGAACAGGCCGTGCGCCGCGCACTGGCACTGGCGAGCGAATTCGCCGACCAGCTCTGGCCCTCGACCGTGGAGCTGTCCCACGACCCGGCGGCGGCCGCGTGGCAGCTCGCCGGCATCTCACCGCTCGGACCGCTCGACCAGATCGCTCTCCTGCGATCGACCACCATGGAGGGCCTCCTCACCTCGCTGCTCGAGTTCACCGCGGCGGCTGTGGACGCTCTCAGCGCCCCCTGGCCCGAAGACTGACCTCGAATCGTCCCTGCCGAATCTATTTGATAAATTCACCATATAGGTATATAAAGAAGTAATGATGTGTCGCCTGCCACGGAGCCTGAGTTGAGCGTCAAACGGCTGACCGATCTCATCCGGCAGAGCGGACGCATCGCCGAACCGGCCCCGCCCGCCCCCGCCTTCTTCCCCGGCGCCGAGGTCTTCGGCGGCAGCATCCAGGTGCGCTTCATCAACGCGGGCGGCTGCAACGACTGCGCCCAGGAGGTGTCGAGCGCGTTCGGCCCCGTCTACGACGTCGAGCGCTACGGCATCCGTCTGGTCGCGTCGCCCCGGCATGCCGACGTGATCCTGATCACCGGCGCCGTGACCCGCAACATGATCGAGCCCATCCGGCGCACGGTCGACGCCACGCCGACGCCCCGATTCGTGATCGCCGTCGGCGACTGCGCGCTCACCGGCGGCGTCTTCGCCGAGGGGTACGGGATCGCCGGCCCGGTGCCCGATTTCATCGACGTCGACCTGGCCGTGCCGGGCAACCCGCCCGAACCCGCCCTGATCGTCGAGGCGCTCCGACGGATGACCGGCCGATGACGGCCCTCGAAGCCGGGATGCTCGGCCAGGTGCTGCTCCTAGCCCTCGCCGTCACGGGCGCACTGCTCGTGGGCACCCGCTGGCGCTCCCGGGTGATCGGCACCCTCTGCGCCCTCCTCGCGGCCGCCGGAATCGTCACCGGCGCGATCGCCCTGTTCGGCGGCGAGGGGTCGCTCACGATTCCCACCGCCCTGCCGATGGACCCCCTCGTGCTCTCCCCCGACCGGCTCGGCGGCCTCGTGATGATGGTCGTGTCCGCCGTCGGCGTGCTCGCCTCCCTGTTCGGGATCGGCTCCGCCCGGGTCGCGTCGGCGTCCCGCACCTCATGGGTCTCGATGGCCGTGTTCCTGTTCGGGATGCAGCTCGTGCCCGCGGCGACCGACATCGTCTCGTTCCTGCTGTTCTGGGAGATCATGACCCTCGGGTCGACGGCGATGCTGCTGGCCCACCACGCGACCCGCGGCACGGTGGCCTCCGCGATCGTCTGGTACTCGGCCATGTCTCAGCTGAGCTTCTTCTTCGTGCTGGCCGGCTTCGCCGTGCTGGCCGCGGCCACCGGCGGCACCGGCTTCTCCGGGCTGGCCACCGTCGACCCCGCCTCCTGGCAGGCGAGCCTCGCGTTCGTGCTGCTGCTCCTCGGCTTCGGCGGCAAGGCCGAGCTCGTGCCCCTGCACGTCTGGGTGCCCCGGGTTCTGCCCGAGGCACCCGGCCACGTCGCCGCCGCGATGAGCGGCGCGATGGTCAACATCGGCGTCTACGGCGCCCTCCTCGTCTGCGTGCGGCTGCTGCCGAACGGGCCGGCCTGGTGGGGCGTCCTGATCATGGCCCTCGGCGGGCTGTCCGCGCTCTACGGGATCCTGCAGGCCTCGGTGGCCAGCAACCTCAAGGTGCTGCTGGCCTACTCCACGACCGAGAACATGGGGCTGGTGTTCCTGGGGCTCGGCGCATCCGTGCTGCTGCGCGCGGACGACGCCACGGCCGCGGCCGACGCGGCCCTCGTCGCCGCCCTGCTGCTGATGGTCAGCCACGCCGCGTTCAAGGCCACCCTGTTCCTCGGCGCCGGCGCGATCGCCCGTTCGACCGGGGAAATGAACCTCGACCGGCTCGGCGGGCTCGGCAGCCGCATGCCGTGGACCGCCGCCACCTTCGGCGCCGCCGCGATGGGAGCCGCCGCCCTGCCCGTCACCAGCGGGTTCGTCGCCGAGTGGATGCTGCTGCAGGCCCTGATCCACGGCTCCCGGGTCGACGGAGAGGTCGTCTCCGTGACCGCCTCGGTGGCCATGCCGCTCGCCGTCGCCGTGATCGCCCTGACCGCGGGGCTGGCCCTGCTCACCTTCGTCAAGGCCTACGGGATCGCATTCCTCGCCCGCCCCCGCTCCCCGAAGGCGACACAGGCCCGAGAGGTTCCCGTGATCATGCGCGTCTCGCTCGTTCTCGGCGCGCTCGGCGTGATCGCGCTCGGCCTGGTCCCCGGGCCGCTGGCCGTGGCCATCGCCTCGGCCGTGGGCCCCGCCTTCGCGCCCGACGTGCGCACCGTCGGCCTGGCCGGCGTCGACGCCCGCGGCATCGACGCCGTGCTGGACCCGACGACCTTCGTGGTGCTGGCCGCGCTGCTGCTCGTCCCGGTGCTGATCGCCCTCTTCGCCTCCGCCCGGCGCCACCCCACCCGAACCTCGCCCCTGCCCTGGGCCGGCGGCGGGTCACGGCTGCGGCCGCGGATGCAGTACACCGCCACCTCCTACGCCGAGCCCCTGGTGCGCGTGTTCGACGACGTGCTCCGGCCCTCCCGCGACGTGGAGGTCACCCACGTCGGCGAATCCCGCTACCTGGTGGAACGCGTGCACGTGGAACAGAGCGTGTCCGACGTGATCGAGACCCGGTTCTACCGCCCGATGCTGAACGCCGCACAGCGGTTCGGCATTCTGGCCCGACGCGCCCAGAACGGCAGCATCCATCGTTACCTGTCCTATTCCTTCGTCGCCCTGCTGTCCGTGTTGATCGTGGTGTCCCTGTGACCGGCGCGGCGATCGCGATCGCCCTCGTCCAGCTGGTGCTCTTCGTCTTCCTCTCCCCGCTGCTGATCGGCGTGATCCGCCAGGTTCGGGCCCGGCTCGAGGGGCGCGCGGGCGCCGGCATCTGGCAGCCGTGGCGGGACGTGCGGAAACTCCTCACCAAGGACCCGGTGCGCGCCGCCGACAGCAGCTGGATGCTCGCGGCCGGTCCGGTCACCCTGCTCGTGTCGAGCCTGCTGCTGGTCGCGCTGCTGCCGCTGGTCGGCACGCTCCCCCTGCCGCTGATCCCCAGCGACCTGTTCGTGATCGTGTCGGTGATGCTGATCGGCGTGGTCGCGCTGGCCCTGGTCGGCCTCGACGCGGGTACCGCGTTCGGCGGCATGGGCTCCAGCCGGCACATGACCGTCGCCGCCCTCGTCGAGCCGACCCTGCTGCTCGCGGTGTACGCGCTGTCGATCCCGGCCGGCACGTCCACCCTGTCGCTGATCGTGGAGACCCGGCTGGCGAACCCGGCCGTGATCATCTCTCCGGTCAGCCTGCTGGCCATGGTCGCCCTGGCGATCGCCATCATGGCCGAGACCAGCCGCCTGCCCGTCGACAACCCGTCCACCCACCTGGAACTGACCATGCTGCACGAGGCCATGGTGCTGGAGGCCTCCGGGCGGGACCTGGCCTGGCTCGAGCTGGGCTCCTGGCTCAAACTGGCCGCGCTGCTCGGGCTGCTCAGTAACCTGATCGTCCCCTGGGGGGTGCTGACCGAGTTCTCCCCGCTCGGCCTGCTGGTCGGCGTGGTCACCGTCACGGTCAAGATCCTCGCGCTGGGCGTCGTGCTCAGCGTCGGCGAGGTGTTCCTGGCCAAGGCGCGCCTGTTCCGGGTGCCCGAGCTGCTGGCGGGATCGTTCGCCCTGGCCCTCCTGGCCGTCACCGCCTCCTACCTGGTCGCTTAGGAGATCCCGTGTTCGACACCATCTACCCCCAGCTGATCGGCCTCTGCACCGGCGCCCTGCTGCTGACCAGCGCCCTGATGGTCTGGCGGCACTCCCTGCTCGCCTCAATCCGCCTGCTCAGCGTGCAGGGCTTCGCGCTCGCCGCCCTCGTCGCCGTGATCGGCGTGGAGGAGGGCGAGACCGAGGTCATCATCGTCTCCGTGCTCGTGCTGCTGGTCAAGGGCATCGGCCTGCCGTGGGTGCTCGCCCACGAGACCCAGGCCACGACGCGCACGGATGAGGCGCCGCGCCTGAACCCGACGGCGGGTCTGTTGACCGTGGCGCTGCTGACCATCCTCAGCTACGTCGTCGCCAGCCGGCTCCTCGCCGGGGACAGCAGCGTGTCCGCCCACGCGGCCCCGATCGGGCTGGCCATGGTGCTGATCGGCTTCCTGCTCCTGGTCACCCGGCGGCAGGCCGGGTCGCAGCTGATCGGCTTCCTCGTGCTGGACAACGGCATCGCCACGGTCGCGTTCCTGACCAGTGGCGGGGTTCCCCTGTTCCTCGAGCTCGGCATCTCCCTCGACGTGCTCCTGGTCGTGGTCATCCTCTACGTCTTCGCCGGCCGGATGCGAAATAAGTTCGGCAACACGGACATCGACCAGCTCAGAAAGTTGCACGACTGATGTCATTCGCCCTCTGGACGCCCCTCGCCGTCCCGGTCATCCTGGCCCTGCTCAGCCTCGCGGTCCCCGTCCCCGCGCTCCGCCGGCTCGCCCCGGTTGCCTCCAGCGCGGCCGTGCTCGGGTCCGGACTCCTGCTCGTCAGCGCGGTGCTGGCCGACCAGGTGCCGACGCTCGGCGGCGGCCTGCTCCGCGCGGACGCGCTGTCCGCGTACATGCTCACCGTCGTCGGCGCGGTCGGCCTCGTCTCCACCTGGGGCGGGCTCGGCCACGCCACGGCCGCCCCCGCCCGGTTCGCCGGCAGCTACGACGCCCTGATCTCGGTGTTCCTGGCCGCGATGAGCCTCGCCGTGCTCGCCGACAACATCGGCCTGATGTGGGCCGCCGTCGAAGCCACCACCATCACCACCGCTTTCCTGGTCGGGCACCACCGCACCCGGTCGTCGCTGGAGGCCGCCTGGAAATACGTCATCCTCGGCTCCGTCGGCGTCGCCATCGCCCTGCTCGGCATCGTGCTGATCTACGCCGCCTCCCGCGGCACGGGCGAACCCACCCTCTCCTGGCTGGTGCTGAGCCAGGCCGGCCTCCCCCTCGACCCGGTGCTGATCCGGGCCGGCGGCGCACTCGCCGTGCTCGGCTTCGCCACCAAGGCCGGCCTCGCGCCGATGCACAGCTGGCTTCCCGACGCGCACAGCCAGGCACCCGCCCCGGTGTCCGGCCTGATGAGCGGCGTGCTGCTCGCGGTCGCCCTCTACGCCATCCTGCGCATCCAGACCATCACGAACGCCGTGATCGGGCCGGACTTCCTGCGCATCATGCTCAGCATCGCCGGGCTGCTCTCCCTTTTCGTGGCTGCGGCGCTGCTGATCCGGCAGCGCGACTTCAAACGGATGCTCGCCTACTCCAGCATCGAACATATGGGCATGATGGCCGTCGGCGCAGCCATCGGCGCGGCGGCGCTGCCGGCCGTGCTGCTCTACGTGCTCGGCCACGGCCTGACCAAGGCCACGCTGTTCGTCATCTCGGGCCGCATCCTCGAGGTCGAGGGCACCCCCCGGATCGACGGAGTGCGCGCCCTGCTCGTGCGGCGCCCCGGGCTGGCCGTTCCCTGGCTGATCGCGATGGCCGCCCTGATCGGTTTCCCCCCGTTCAGCATCTTCTTCTCCGAGGTCGGCATCATCATCGCCGGCTGGACGACCGGCATGGGCGCCGTCGTCGGCATCGCCCTCGTGCTGCTGCTGGTCATCTTCGCGAGCCTCACCCGGCTGACGGTGACCATGACGATCGGCGCGCCCGCGGCATCCGTCACGGCAGGTGCGGCCGTGGCAGCCGGTGCGGCCGTCGGGGCCGGTGCAGCCGGTGCAGCCGGTGCGCCTGCCGAACTGGCGGGCCCGGACGCGCCGGCTGCGCCGCCGGCCGAACCGGACCGGTCGGCCCACGGGCCCCGGCTGCCGCTGATCCTGGCCCTCGGGACCACGGCCGTGGTGGCCTTCATCGCCGAGCCGGTCGGCACGCTGCTGGCCCGCGCGGCCGCCGTTCTGGGAGGAATCCAATGACGACAACGAACCCTTCCCTGAGCGACGGCCCGGAGGTGCACACGCTCTCCCGGGACGAGCTCCCGGCCGAAGCCGCCGACCTGCTGTCGACCGGCAACCGGCTCGCGATGGTCACCTGCCACGACGACGGCGACCGGTTGCGCGTGGTGTACTCCTTCGTGGCCGTCTACCCGCGGCGGCAGATCGACCTCGTCGTGCCGGTTCCCTACGACGACGCCTGGGTGCCGAGCCTGGCGAACGTGTCCTATCCCGCCGGCAACTTCGAGCGCGGCATGCGCGACCTGTTCGGGCTGCGGCCGGCCGACCACCCCCAGCCGTACCGGCTCGTGCGCCACGGTCACTGGCCCCGCGGCTGGTACCCCATGCTGCACGGGGCGCGGGTCACGCCGGAATTCGAACCCGACACCGAGTCGTTCCCGTTCGTCGAGGTGGAGGGCCCCGGGGTCTACGAGATCGCGGTCGGCCCCATCCACGCCGGCATCATCGACCCCGGCCACTTCCGCTTCTCGGTCGTGGGCGAGACCATCGTGCGGATGGAAGCCCGGCAGTGGTACATGCACCGCGGCGTCGAGCGGCTCTTCGAGGGTCGCCGTCCCGAGGATGGCATCGAACTGGCCGAACAGATCACCGGCGACACCGTCGTGGGCCACACCCTGGCCTACGTGATGGCCGTCGAGGCCGCCCGCGGCATCGACGTGTCGGAGCCGGACCGGATGCTGCGCGCCCTGCTGCTCGAACTCGAACGCATCTACAACCACGTCTCCGACCTCGGCTCGCTGGCCAACGACGTCGGTTTCGGCATCGTGCACTCGCACACCCAGCGACTGCGGGAGACCCTGCTGCGCATCAACAAGACCGTCACCGGACACCGGTTCCTGCGCGGCGGCCTGACGATCGGTGGAGCCTCGGTGCTGGCCCTGCCCGACCCGGCCGACCTCGCACGGGTCGCCGTCGACGTGCAGGAGATCATCGCCATCACGCTCGGGCACGCGATCGTGCGGGACCGGTTCACCGGCACCGCCCCGCTGCCCGTCGGCCAGGCGCAGGCGATGGGCACCCTCGGCTACGTGGCCCGTGCCTCCGGCGTCGACACGGACGCCCGCCGGGACCACCCGTTCGTCGACCTCGGCGAGCACTTCCACGTGGTCACGGAGACCGGCGGCGACGTGCTCAGCCGCTACCGTGTGCGCGCGGGCGAATTCGAGGTGTCCATCAACGTGGCGATCGACCTGATCGGGCGGCTCGGCTCGCACCGGGGCGGCGGCGCGGCCCCGGCGCCGGCCCCGGCACCGCAGAAGGGCGGCAGCGCGGCGTCCGGGGCGTCTACGCCCGCGGCATCCGTTACTTCGACCCCCGTGGCCGCATCATCCGCGGCATCCGTGTCACCCGCGGCATCGGGCCTGTCCCTGGTCGAGGGCTGGCGCGGCACCATCTGCCACCGACTCGAGCTCGGGCCCGACGGCGTGATCACCCGGATCAAGGTCGTCGACCCGTCGTACTTCAACTGGCCGGCCCTGCCGGTGGCCCTGGCCGAGACGATCGTGCCGGACTTCCCCCTGGTCAACAAGAGCTTCAACCAGTCCTACGCGGGCAACGACCTGTAGCCGCGCTGAAGCGCCGCGTCACGGCATCCGTCGGTCACCTGTCGCGGCACCCGCCCAACGCATCGCGTCGCGGCGCAGGTTGGGGTCGCGGGCGCAGGATAGAACGTGCGCCGGCGGCCATAACCTGCGCCGCGAGCGGATGTCGGCGAACGGGCGACGACTACGACGACGGATGGGCGACGGATGCGCGACGCGGGAGCGTCTCGGCACCCGCGGGGCACCCGCTGGCGCCGAGCGTCGCGGCACCCGCTGGCGCCGAGCGTCGCGGCACCCGCTGGCGCCGAGCGTCGTGGCGCAGGTTGTGGCCGCGGGCGCAGGCTGGAACATGCGCCTGCGACCATAACCTGCGCCACGAGTTGGCTTCGGGTGGCAACGTGGCGGGACGCGGCTCGGGCTCGGGCTCGGGCTCGGGCTCGGGCTCGGGCTGGGGCTGGGGCTGGGGCTCGGGCTCGGGCTGGGGCTCCGGGACTCGGGCTACCGGGATTCCTGCTCGATCGTGCGGAGCAGGGCGTGGGAGTCCTCGAGGGTGGACACCAGCATCCGTTTCGCCACGGCGAGGAGTTCGGCGACGTCGGGGTCGCGGAGCGCGTAGAAGATCGTGTTGCCGTCGCGTCGGGTGAGCACCACGCCGGCCCGGCGAAGCACCCCCAGCTGCTGGGAGAGGTTCGACAACTCCGCGCCGAGCGCCTCGGCCAGGCTGCCGACCGAGCGTTCGCCCTCGACCAGCTGTTCGAGTACCTGCACGCGCAGCGGATGCCCGAGGGCCTTGAACAGCTCGGACTTCAATTGGGCCATGGGCAGTCCGGTCGTCGACACAGTTTGATCATATCGCTAACTTGTAATACTTTCAAATAGCCGACCTCTGGTGACGTCGGTGCCGGTCTCCTGGATGGCGTCGGACGTCCGCAGACACGCAGGAAGCGCTCGCGGCCGCGCGGCCGCGAGCGCTTCCTGCGGCTCTCAACGGCGCAGCACGCCGTCGTTGGCCAGCGCCCGGTAGTAACCGAGGGTGTTGCCGAGCGCGTTCGGGTGGAAGTTGCTCGGTGCCATCACGTTCGACGGGTCGAAGGCGATGTAGGGCACACGAGACCCGATTCCATGGTCGGCGAACTCGTCAGTCACGTTGACGTAGCGAATCCGGTCGACTCCGGCCGGCTCGGGGGTGACCCCGACGGCCGTCTGGATCGCCAGGTTCAACGCTCCGGTTCCCTGGTTGACCAGGTCGCCCAGGGGGGAGGCCCCGGGCTTGAACAACAGCGGATAGCCCAGCACGGCGACGCGGGCATTCGGCAGGGTCGCCGCGAGCTGGCCATAGGTCCCGGCCAGGGCGGCCACGAAGGCCGGGTCGGACAGGGTGGCTTGGCTTGCCTGCACGGCCCCAACGCAGTCCGCACTCCCCGGGTCCGGGGCGCAGGCCCGAAGGATCTCGGTCGACCCGGCGTCGATGCCGCCGACCGTCAGGGTGACCAGCTTCGTTGAGGTGCCGACGCCAACCAGTTGGGCCGGGATGTCGGCCAGGCGCGCCCCGGAGCACGCCTTGTTCGCGATCAGGCGATACGGGCTGAGCAAGGAGGTGATGACCGGGTAGCTCTTGTACCGGCTGCGCAGGCAGTTCAGGTCGGAGTACGGTGGGGCGCCCTGTCCGGCGGTGAAGGAGTCGCCGAGGGCGACATACTCCAGCGGCGCGTAAGAGGTGGCCCGGGGAGCATTAAAGCTCGCGACCGCGCCGGCGGCGGCGGCCGGGGCGGCGGTCGGGGCGGCCGGGGCGGCGGC
>NZ_SOGU01000008.1:0-7620 GCF_004403275.1 Cryobacterium sp. TMT4-10 | reverse complement strand
CGCCCGCCTGCTGGCCCGCGCCCAGGCCCTGCAGGAGCGGGCCGCGCTGCTGCAGCCGGCGCCGTCGGCCGCCACACTCGCCCTGATCGACGCCAAGCTGGCGCACGAACGCCGGCGCAGCACCCTCCCGGCCCTGCGTCCGGCCCGGCTGGCGCCCGTGCTCGCGGGCTGGCGCGCCGGCGACTACGTCCGGTTCGGGCTCGGCCTGCAGGACGTGCTGCGCGACCTGGCCCAGCCGGTCTGAGCTGCCGCTGCCGCTGCGGCTGCGGCTGCTGCGGCGGCGGTCGCGGTCTCGGCTGCCGTTTTCCGGGCGCGCGGCCCGCTACTCGTGGTAGCGGTGCGGGCTGGGCTGCAGCAGGCTGCGCCAGCTCTTGCCCTGCGCGGCCTTGACCGCGCAGATCAGCAGGAGCAGCCAGCCGAACTCGACCAGCACGGTGCTCTCCGCCGCCGAGGTGACCAGTAGCAGCACCAGGATCAGCGGCGACCACACGTAGACCACCGGGCGCTTGTCCGAGGCGAGCAGCCAGGACCGCCAGAACGCGAGCCCGACCAGGGCGAGGAAGGCGAGCAGGCCGACCAGCCCGACCTGGAAGTAGACGTCGAGGAAGGCGTTCAGCCCGGAGGTGTGCTCCCGCCCGGTCACGAAGTCCAGCCAGCCGTACGGGGTCACCTGGGCCGGCCAGAGCCCGGCCCAGCCCCATCCCTCCAACGGATGCAGCCGGCCCAGACGCCACATTTCGCTCCACAGCGTCGACCGCACCTCGAATTCGCTGCCCGCGTTCAGCAGTTCGGTGATGCGCGCCCGGGCGATGAACCCCGCGATGCCGGCGACCGCGGAGGTGATGAGCAGCCCGATCTGCAGGATCCACCGGCCCTCGGCCGGCGTGTGGCGCAGCCAGTACAGGGCCAGCGCCGCGACCCCCACGAAGAGCGCGACGACCAGCATGACGGGGGAGCGGGTGAGCAGCAGGGCGAAGCCGGCGAGGGCGATCGAGCCGACGCCGATTGACCGGGGGACCGACCGGGACCGCAGCTCGACCACGAAGGTGACCCCGGCGATCAGCGAGACGAGCCCGAACAGGTTGCGGGAGCCGAAGAGGCCCTGCACCGGCCCCAGGGTGGCGATATTGCCCTGGATGCCGAGGAAGGCGATGGGCAGGTCGAGCAGGAGCCCGGACAGCACCTCCAGCGCCAGGGACGCCACGAGCAGAAAGCGCAGCACGTCCCCGGTGGCGCGCACGATCTGGATGGTGTCGCGGGCCAGGGCGATGTAGACGGCCAGGAACGTGAAGGCCAGCTGGTAGAGCACGGCGCTGAGGGTCTCGAACGGGTAGCCCGTCCAGAGCAACGACAGGGCGCACCAGCCCACGAAGACCATGATCGAGATCGGCAGCAGCCCGTGCCAGTCGATGCTGGCCCAGCGGGCGCTGAGCGAGAACGCCGCCAGTGCCACCAGACCGACCAGCACGCCCAGCAGGCCGGGCCAGCCGATCAGGCTGCGCACGGCGTGGGTGCCGAACGCGAAGCCGAGGATGAGCACGGTCAGTGCGGCCGCGAACTTCGGTGACGCGAACAGGCGCGTGAACGGGGCCGGAGCGGCGGGTCGGTTCGCGCGGTAGGTCATGGCTGTTCCACGCTACCGCTCACGGCAGCGTCTGAACGGATGACTGGGCTCTCTTGGTCGTCACGGCGAGCACCACCAGAAGAACCCAGCCGGACTCGATCAGCATCCGGCTCTCGGCGACGCTCTGCGCGAGGAGAGCGGTCAGCAGCAGCAGCGGCAGCAGCGAGGAGACCGTGTACGGCGCAGTGTCGGCAACGGTGCGGCGCGGCCGGTCGACGGCGAGGAGCCAGGACCGCCACAGCGTCGACAGCACCAGGGCGATGAAGATGATCAGGCCGAGGATACCCAGTTGCAGCCAGACGTCGAGCCAGGCGTTGTGGGCCTGCAGGTAGACGACGCCCCGGCGCACCGCGAGACCCTTGAACGGCTCGGCCCACGGCGCCCAGTAGCTCACCCAGCCCCAGCCCTGCACCGGGCGCTGACCGGCCAGGTCGATCACGCTCCGCCAGATGTCCAGGCGGCCGGTGAGGTCCGCGCTCTTGCCCAGCAGCGGCAGGATCCGGGGGGCGAGGGCGGCCAACGCCGCGGACACGGCGACGACGGATGCCGCGGCCGTCAGGTAGACGACGCCTCTCCGGTCCGGGCCGCGGCGACGGGCCAAGAGCGCGAGGCCGAGCACCACGGCCACGACGACGGCGGCGAAGCTGACGGTCGCGGACCGGGTCAGCACCAGGATCAGCACGGCGAGGGACAGCCAGGCCACGCCCCAGCCGCGGCGCACGGTTCCGGCCGCCAGCTGCAGGGCGAAGACGATCACGGCGAGGAGGGCCAGGAAGCCGAGCAGGTTGCGGTTGGCGACGATGCCCTCGATCGGCCCGCCGTGGAAGAGGAGCCCGCGTGACCAGTAGAAGGCCTGCGGCACAGTGTCGGTGCCGTAGTCGACCCAGAACGGGAGCACGGGCTGCCGCACGAAGAGCCCGACGGTCACCTCGAAGACCAGGGACAGCCCGAGCGCCCAGCGCAGGGCCGCGCCGAGGGTGCGCAGAAGTTCGGTCCAGGTCAGGCAGAGGGCGAGGAAGAGTGCGGCGAAGGTGGTCACCCACTGCAGTGTGATGCCGATCAGGGACGCGCCCAGGTAGTTCGTCCAGACCAGCGACAGGGTGGCCAGCCCGAGAAACGCGATCAGCGACTTCGGGAACCGGGGCCACATCCAGTCCGGCTTCAGGCGGACGAGGCCGATGAGGATGCCGGCGCCGATGATCAGAACGATCGCGCCGTAGCCCCACCAGCCGAGCAGGCTGCGCCAGAATTGCCCGGCCAGAACGGAGAAGAACACGAGGGTCGCGAAGGTGCGAACGACGAAACGGCTCTGGACAGAGGGCATGACACTAAGGGTAGTGGCGAGGCGGGGTCACTTTTCGTCACTTTTAATACCCCGGGGGGTATGCTTATCCCGGAGGCACTTGTGAAAACACTCATTGTTGGCGGAGTTGCAGGCGGTATGTCGGCGGCTACGCGATTGCGGCGGCTGGACGAGACGGTTGAAATCATTGTATTCGAACGCGGGCACTATGTGTCATTCGCGAACTGCGGTTTGCCGTATTACGTCGGCGGCGTGATCCAGGACCGCCAGAACCTGCTGCTCCAGACCCCCGCCTCGCTGGCCGCCCGGTTCAACCTGGACGTGCGCGTCGACCACGAGGTGACCGGCATCGACCGCGACGCGAAGACCGTCTCCGTGCGCCACACCCAGACCGGCGTCGAAACCGTGGAGGCCTACGACCGGCTCATCCTCGCGGCCGGCGCGACCGCCCGCACGGGGATCACCCCGGCCGGGCTCGCCACACGCACCCTGCGCACGGTCGACGACGTCGACCACATCGACGCCCTGCTCCGCGACATCACCGGCCCGGCATCCGCCGTGGTGATCGGTGCGGGCTTCATCGGCCTCGAGGCCGTCGAGAACCTCGTGCACCGCGGAGTCGCCGTGACCCTGGTGGAGTTCGGCGCCCAGGTCTTCGGCCCCCTCGACGTCGAAATGGCCGCGCCGGTGCTCGACGAGCTGCGCGCCCGCGGCGTCGACGTGCGGCTGCACAGCACGGTCGTGGCCGCCGCGAACGGGGGAGTCGAGCTCAGCGACGGCACCATCGTGCCCGCCGACCTCGTGATCGACTCCGTCGGTGTCGTCCCCGACACCTCCCTCGCCTCCCGGGCCGGGCTCACCATCGGCGCCAGCGGCGGAATCGAGGTCGACGACACCCAGCAGACGAACGACCCCTCGATCTGGGCCGTCGGCGACGGGGTCGAGAAGATCGACGCCATCAGCGGCCAGGGCACCCTGATCACCATGGCCGGGCTCGCGAACCGGCACGGCCGGGCGACCGCCGACAGCATCGCCGGAACGCCGGAGCCGGCGTCGCCGGCCCTCGGCACCGCCATCGTCGGCGTCTTCGGCCTCACGGCGGCCATGGTCGGCTGGAGCGAGAAACGCCTCGTCGCCCAGGGCCGCGCGCACCGGGTCGTGCACACCCACCCGGCCTCGCACGCCACCTATTACCCGGGTGCCGAGACCATGTCGATGAAGCTCCTGGTGGACCCGGAGTCGGATGCCATCCTGGGCGCCCAGATCATCGGCGGCAGCGGCGTCGACAAGCGCATCGACATCCTGGCGACGGCGATGACGGGCGGGCTGACGGCATCCGCCCTGACCCGCCTCGAACTCGCCTACGCGCCGCAGTACGGCTCGGCGAAGGACCCGATCAACCAGCTCGGCTACGTCGCCGCGAACCTCGCCGCCGGAACGACCCGCAATCTGCAGTGGCACGAGCTGGAGGCCGCCCAGGCGGCCGGCGCCACCCTGGTGGACGTGCGTACGGCCGGCGAATTCGCCGCCGGCAGCATCCCGGGCGCCGTCAACGTGCCCCTGGACGAGCTGCGCGAGCGCCTCGGCGAACTGCCCGCCGGAACCCTGGTCGTGCACTGCCAGGTGGGGCAGCGCGGACACACCGCGGCCCGCATCCTCAGCCAGAACGGCCGGGACGTGCTGAACCTCGACGGCGGCTACCGCACCTGGACGGCCGGCGTCTCCACCCTCACCCCCGCCACCTTCGCCCGAAAGGCCTGATCATGGAACCCGACCAGAACCAGAAGAAGATCGTCAACCGGCTGCGCCGGGCCCAGGGCCAGCTCGGGGCGGTCATCACCGCGGTCGAGGCCGGCGGCAGCTGCAAGGACGTCGTCACCCAGCTCGCCGCCGTATCGAGCGCGCTCGACCGGGCCGGGTTCGTGATCGTGTCGACGGCGATGCGGGAATGCCTCGACAACCCGGATGGGCAGAACTCCCTCACGGTCGACGAGCTGGAGAAGCTCTTCCTCACCCTCTCCTAACCAATTCGACGGAGATTCTTCTGTAAAAGTCCAATTTCGGGCCGTTAGGGTCCGATTTCGGCAAAATCTCCGTCGAATTCGTTCAGGGCGCGGGCGGGAGAGCGGCTCGGGCGGGAGAGGGGCGTGCGGGCTCCCGCCCTCCCGCTCTGCTAGACGAAGGCCGCCTGGCCGGTGATGCTGCGCCCGACGATCAGCGTGTTCATCTCCCTGGTGCCCTCGTACGAGTACACGGCCTCGGCGTCGGCGAAGAAGCGGGCCACGTCATAGTCGAGGACGATGCCGTTCCCGCCGAAGAGTTCGCGGCACCAGGCGACCGTTTCGCGCATCCGTGCCGTCGTGTACAGCTTCGCCAGGGCGGCGTGCTCGTCGCGCTGGCTGCCCTCGTCGAGCATCTGCGACACCCGCACCACCATGCCCAGGCTGGCGGTGATGTTGCCGAGCGACTTCACCAGCAGGTCCTGCACGAGCTGGTGCCCGCCGATCTCCTTGCCGAACTGCACGCGCTCTTTCGCGTAGGCGACCGCGGCCTCGTAGGCGCCGATCGAGGTGCCGACGGCGGCCCAGGCCACCTCGGCCCGGGTCAGGCGCAGCACCTTGGCGGTGTCCCGGAACGAGTTCGCGTTCTGCAGCCGGTTGCGCTCGGGCACGACCACGTTCTCCAGCACGATGTCCGCGTTCTGCACTGCGCGCAGGCTGATCTTGCCGTCGATCTTCGTCGCCGAGTACCCGGCCGTGTCGGTGGGCACGAGGAAGCCCTTCACCATGCCGTCGGCGGTGTCCTTCGCCCAGATGATGGTGATGTCGGAGAAGGTGGCGTTGCCGATCCAGCGCTTCTCCCCGTTGAGCAGCCAGGTGTCGCCGGTTCGGGTCGCCGTGGTGCGCAGCCCCTGGGCCGCGTCGGAGCCGGAGAACGGCTCGGTCAGGCCGAAGGCGCCGACGATCTCGCCCGAAGCCAGCCGCGGCAGCCACTCGTCGCGCTGCTCCTGAGATCCCGTCGCCGCGATCGTGCCGCAGGCCAGCCCGTTCTGCACACCGACGAAGGTGGCGACGGATGCGTCCACCCGGGCGACCTCCAGGGCGACGAAACCGCGGAACACGGCCGAGTTCTCGAACGGGCGGGTCTCGGGCCAGCCGAACGAGTAGGCCCCGAGCTGCGCCAGCGGGCGGATGACCTCAGCCGGGAATTCGGCGCGCTCCCAGCATCCGTTCACGATCGGCCGCACGTCGGACTCGAGGTAGGCGCGCAGATTGGTCAGCGCGGTTTTCTCCTGATCGGTGAGCAGATTCTCGTAGCCGAAGAAGTCGCTGGGAAGTAGCTCGAAGTTCATCTGGTGCTCCATTGCAGAGGGCGACGGCCTCGCTTGCGGCGGTCGGCGAATTCTCGCCAGCCTAGGTGGGCCCCTGGCCTGGCCGAAAGCCCTTGGTAGTTTGGTCTAAACCGAACAGTGCAGGAGCCAACCATGTTTGTGGGCATCACCAATTCGCCGCGGGACTACGCCTGGGGATCGACCACCGCCATCTCCGGACTGCTCGGCTACGCTCCGTCGGGTAAACCGGAGGCCGAGCTCTGGCTGGGCGCGCATCCCGGGTCGCCCTCGCTGATCGTCGACCCGGCCCAGGTCGGCGGGCACCGCACGCTGCTGGACTGGATCACGGCGTCCCCCGAGGTCGCCCTCGGCGCAGCGGCGGCCGCGCACGCGAACGGTTCGCCCGCCGGGTCGGCTCCGCCGCGGCTGCCGTTCCTGCTGAAGGTGCTCGCCGCGCAGAGTCCCCTCTCGCTGCAGGCGCACCCGACCAGTGAGCGTGCGCGCAGCGGCTTCGCCCTGGAGAACGCGGCCGGTATCCCGCAGACCGCGGCCGACCGCAACTACCGCGACCCGTTCCACAAGCCCGAGGTGATCTTCGCCCTGAGCGACACCTTCGAGGCGCTCTGCGGTTTTCGCGAGCTGACCGAGATCCGGCGCATCCTCGGCGAACTCCGGGCGCTCGACGTGGCCTCGGACGACCCGCAGCCCGGCGCCCTCGACGCCCTCGAACGCCACCTGCTCGGACCGGACGCGCTGCGCGACTGCGTCGACTGGCTGCTGCGTGACGGCCGCGGCGGAGACTCCGGCGAGGTGGCCTGGCTGGTCGAACGCGTCGTGCTGCTCGCCGACAGCGCCACGTACCTGGCCGAGGGCGGCGCCATCATCGAGTTCCCGCTCGAGTTCGCCACCGTGCGGGACCTCGCCCGCGCTTACCCGGGAGACCCCGGCATCGTGATCTCCCTGCTGACCAACCGGGTCTCGCTCAAGCGCGGCGAGGTGCTGTATTTGCCGGCCGGCAACATCCACGCCTACCTGTCCGGTCTCGGCGTGGAGTTGATGGCGGCGTCGGACAATGTGCTCCGCGGCGGGCTCAGCCCCAAGCACATCGACGTCGACGAACTGCTCGAGGTGCTCGACTTCACCCCCCTGCCGGTGCCGTATCTGCCGCCGGTATCGACCTCTCCCGGCGTGGACGAGTTCCGGCCGGACGTCGACGACTTCGAACTCGTCCACATCGCGGCCGAGCCGGCTGCGGGTGCGGGCGCTGCTGCCCTTGCTGCGGGGGCTGCTGCGGGCGGTGCGGCGGGCGGTGTGGCTGGCGCTGCGGCTGGCGCTGCGGCTGGCGCTGCGGCGGGCGCGGCT
>NZ_SOGU01000065.1:0-7383 GCF_004403275.1 Cryobacterium sp. TMT4-10 | reverse complement strand
CGCCGTTCCGCGCGCGGCGTGACACGCGCGCAGCGGCGCAGCACCCGCGAAGCCCGCGGCCGAGCCCACGCGGCTGCGACGTGCGGGCGCGCGCCCCTCAGGACGCGCCCAGCGCCGCCAGCGCCATTTCCTCCAGCAGCGGCCGCACCGCGCCGCTCGGGGAGGCTGGCAGGGTGTGCGGGGTCGAATTGAGCAGACCGAAGGTCGCCTGGGCACGGATGCGCAACAGCGCGGCATCCACCCCCGGATGCACCTGCCCGAGCACCGACACCCACAGCTCCACGTAGGCGCGCTGCAGGGCCCGCACCCGGTGCCGGTCGCCGGTGGCCAGGCTGTCCAGATCCCGGTCCTGCACCCGGATCACGTCGGGGTTCGACAGGGCGAAGTCGGTGTGGAACCGCACCAGCTCGCGCAGGGCCGCCGCGGCATCCGGGGCGCGATCGATCACCTGCCGGCCGCCGGCGACGAGCGTCTCGCTGACCTCCACCAGGAGCGCGGCGAGCACGGCCGGCTTGCCGCTGAAGTGCCGGTACACGGCCGGGCCGCTCACCCCGACGGCCGCCCCGAGATCCTCGATCGAGACCCCGTTGTACCCCGACCGCGCGAACAGGGTCGCGGCCGCCCCCAGCAGCGCCTGCCGCCGGTCGGCCTTGGCGCGGCTGCGCGGCGTCGGCGCGGCTTCGGCTGCGGTCTGAAGCGCACCCTCCGTCGCCGCCTCGGCTCGGCCCTCGCTCGCAACCTCGGGCATCGGCGGTCCTTCCGGCGAACTCTGGACTTCTCAGTTACGAACGGCTAACCTGAATTTTCGGTTAGTAATCACTAACTGTAACGCTCGCACGCTCGAACGGGAAGCTGTCGATGGAGACACTCGTGAGTCGGATCGACGGCGCCGCCGCGGCCGAGAACGCCGCCGCCCAGCGGGAGCTCGTCGCCGACCTGCGCCGCCGCCTCGAGGTCGTGGCGCGCGGCGGCCCGGAGGCCTCCCGGCAGCGCCACCTCGCCCGCGGCAAGCTGCTCCCGCGCGAGCGCATCGACCGCCTCCTCGACGTGGGCAGCCCGTTCCTCGAACTCTGCCCGCTCGCCGCCACCGGCCTCTACGGCGACGAGAGCCCCGGGGCCGGGATCATCACCGGGATCGGCCTGATCCACGGCCGCCACGTGCTCGTCATCTCCAACGACGCCACCGTCAAGGGCGGAACCTACTACCCGATGACGGTCAAGAAGCACCTCCGCGCCCAGGAGGTCGCCTTCGAGAACCGGCTCCCGTGCGTCTACCTGGTCGACTCCGGCGGGGCCTTCCTGCCCCTACAGGACGAGGTCTTCCCAGACAAAGAGCACTTCGGCCGCATCTTCTTCAACCAGGCACGGATGTCCGCGGCCAAGATCCCGCAAATTGCCGCCGTGCTGGGCTCCTGCACCGCCGGCGGCGCCTATGTGCCGGCGATGAGCGACGAGACCGTGATCGTGCGGGGCCAGGGCACCATCTTCCTCGGCGGCCCGCCGCTCGTGAAGGCCGCGATCGGCGAGATCGTCACGGCCGAGGAACTCGGCGGGGGAGACCTGCACGCCCGCACCTCCGGCGTGACCGACCACCTCGCCGAGAACGACGAGCACGCCCTCCAGATCGTGCGCGACATCGTCGCCACCCTGCCTCGCCCGCTCGCCCCGGCCTGGGACATCCTCCCGTCGCGCGCCCCGGTCGCCGACGAGGCCGAGCTCTACGCCGCCGTGCCGGTCGACGTGCAGGCCCGCTACGACGTGCACGAGGTGATCGCCCGGCTCGTCGACGGAAGCGATTTCCACGAATTCAAGCGCGACTACGGCACCACCCTGATCACCGGCTTCGCGCACCTGCACGGGCACCCGGTGGGCATCGTCGCCAACAACGGCGTCCTGTTCTCCGAATCCGCCCTCAAGGGCGCCCACTTCATCGAACTCTGCGATCAGCGCGGCATCCCGCTGATCTTCCTGCAGAACATCTCCGGTTTCATGGTCGGCAAGGACTATGAGGCCGGCGGCATCGCCAAGCACGGCGCCAAGATGGTGACCGCCGTCGCCACCGCCCGGGTGCCCAAGCTCACGGTCGTGATCGGCGGCTCGTTCGGCGCCGGCAACTACTCCATGTGCGGCCGCGCCTACTCTCCGCGCTTCCTCTGGATGTGGCCGGGCAGCCGCATCTCCGTGATGGGCGGCCCGCAGGCCGCCTCCGTGCTCGCCACCGTGAAGCGGGAGCAGCTCGAGGGCGCCGGGCAGGAGTGGTCGGCCGCCGACGAGGCCGCGTTCCGGGCGCCGATCGCCGAGAAGTACGACCACCAGGGCAGTCCCTATTACTCGACCGCCCGGCTCTGGGACGACGGTGTGATCGACCCGGCGGACACCCGCACGGTGCTCGGCCTCGCCCTCGGCGTCGTGTCCCGCGCCCCCCTGCCCGAGACCGCCTTCGGTCTCTTCCGGATGTGAGGACACCATGACAGCCTTCGACACCGTGCTGGTGGCCAACCGCGGCGAAATCGCCTGCCGCATCATCCGCACGCTCCGCACCCTCGGCATCCGTTCGGTCGCCGTGTACAGCGACGCCGACCGCGGCGCCCGGCATGTGATGCTGGCGGATGCCGCGGTGCGGCTCGGTCCGGCCAGCGCCCGGCTGAGCTACCTCGACCAGGATGCCGTCCTGGCCGCCGCCCGGGCCACCGGCGCCCAGGCCATCCACCCCGGTTACGGTTTCCTGAGCGAGAACGTCTCATTCGCGGAGGCCTGCGCCGCGGCGGGCGTCGTGTTCATCGGGCCGAGCGCGCACGCCCTCCGCGTGATGGGCGACAAGATCCGGTCGAAGAACCACGTCGCCGCCTCCGGGGTCAGCGTCATCCCCGGCGTCTCCGTGCCCGGCCAGACCGACGAGCAGCTGATCGGCGCGGCCCCGGGGATCGGCTACCCGATGCTGATCAAACCGTCGGCCGGCGGCGGCGGCAAGGGCATGCACCTGGTCGAGCGCCCCGACGACCTGCCCGCGGCGCTCGTGGCCGCGAGACGGGTCGCGGCGAGCGCGTTCGGCGACGACACCCTCCTGATCGAGCGCTTCGTGCCTGCACCCCGGCACATCGAGGTGCAGGTGCTGGCGGACACGCACGGCCGGGTGATCCACCTCGGCGAGCGCGAGTGCTCGCTGCAGCGCCGGCACCAGAAGGTGATCGAGGAGGCGCCGTCGCCGTTGCTGGACCCGGGCACCCGGGCGCGGATCGGTGAGGCCGCCTGCGCGGCCGCCCGCAGCGTGGGGTACACCGGGGCCGGCACGGTCGAGTTCCTGGTCTCCGACGCGGCCCCGGAGGAGTTCTTCTTCATGGAGATGAACACCCGGCTGCAGGTGGAGCACCCGGTCACAGAGATGGTCACCGGGATCGACCTCGTCGAGTGGCAGCTGCGCGTGGCCGCGGGGGAGGCGCTCGCCCACGCCCAGGCCGACGTGGTGCTGGCCGGCCACGCGATCGAGGCCCGGGTGTACGCCGAGAACCCCGAGCGCGGCTTCCTGCCGGCGACCGGTTGCGTGCTCGCGCTGCGGGAGGCGACCGGCGAGGGCATCCGGGTGGACAGCGCGCTCGTCCCCGGTCTGCGGATCTCCGCCGACTACGACCCCATGCTGGCCAAGGTGATCGCCTGGGGAGCCGACCGGGCCCAGGCGCTCGCCCGGCTCGACCGGGCGCTCGCCGAGACCCTCGTGCTCGGCGTGAGCACCAACCTCGAATACCTGCGGCTGCTCGTGCAGGACCCGGACGTGCAGGCCGGGCGCCTCGACACCGGCCTGATCGAGCGCCGGCTGCCCGGCCTGCCCTTCCGCGGCGTCGACGACCACGTGCTGGTCGCCGCGGCGCTGGTCCTGCACGGGCAGGCCTGGGCGGCGGCGGAGTCGGACGCGATGCCGGCAGCCGACCCGGTCTGGTCCCGGCCGACCGGCTGGCGGATGGGCCCGTCCCGGCCGACCCACTACACCCTGGCCACGAGCGCGATCGACCGGGTCACCGTCGGCGTGCAGGGCTCGCCGAGCGCGGCATCCGTCGTGATCGGTGACCGGATGCCCGTGGCCGCGAGCCTCACCGACGCGAACCGGTCCGGGGCCGTCAGCGTCGAGGTCGACGGGGTGCTGCAGGTGCTCGACATCGTGTCCGACATGGCCCCGGATCTCGGGTCCGGCGGCCGCCGGCTGTGGATCGGCAGCTCGGGTTTCTCGGTCTCGCTTCTGCACCTGACCGGCGCCGAGCTCCAGGCCGAACGGCTGGCCGGCCGCGACCTGGCCCCGGGAGCGGTCAGCCCCGAGGTGCGCTCGCCCATGCCGGGAACCGTCGTCGCCGTGCACGCCGCGACGGGGGACCTCGTCGCCGTGGGGCAGGCCATCCTCACCGTGGAGGCCATGAAGATGGAACACCGCCTCACCGCGCTGATCGCGGGGCTGGTCACCGTCACCTTCAAACCCGGCGACCTGGTCAAGCTCGACCAGGTCGTCGCCACCATCATCAGCCCAGACACCGACAGACCAGACAGGGGAGCATCATCGTGAGTTCCGAACTGACCCAGGACCAGCAGCGTCTCAGCAACGACGTGCGCGACTTCGCCGATACCGTCGTCGCGCCCGCCGCCTACGAATACGACACCAAACGGAGCCTGCCCTACGGCATCATCGCCCAGATGGGCGAGCTGGGCCTGTTCGGGCTGCCGTTCCCGGTGCAGTACGGCGGCCAGGGCAAGGACTACTTCTCGCTCTGCCTCGCCGTCGAGCAGCTCGCCCGCGTCGACCAGAGCATCGCGGTCACCCTCGAGGCCGGCGTCGGCCTGGGCATTATGCCCGTCTACCGCCGCGGCACCGAGGCGCAGAAGCAGGAATGGGTGCCGCAGCTGGCCGCGGGGCGCGCGCTCGCCGCGTTCGGCCTGACCGAGGCGGATGCCGGCTCCGACGCCGCGGGCACCAAGACCACGGCCGAGCTGGTCGGCGGGCAGTGGGTCATCAACGGTACCAAGCAGTTCATTACCAACTCCGGCTCCGAGATCACCCGGCTGGTCACGGTCACCGCCGTCACGGGGGAGTCCCGGCGGCCCGGCGGCTCGGTCAAGAAGGAGCTCACGGCCATCCTCGTGCCCACCCCGACGCCGGGCTTCACCGCGCTGCCCGCCTACGACAAGGTCGGCTGGCACACCTCCGACACGCACCCGCTCGTGTTCGAGGACGTGCGGGTGCCCGAGGCCAACCTGCTCGGCGAGCGCGGCCGCGGGTTCGCCAACTTCGTGCAGACCCTCGACGAGGGCCGCGTCGCCTTCGCCGCGCTCTGCACCGGTGCGGCGCAGGGCTGCCTGGAGGAGGCCATCCGTTACGCCAACAGCCGCAACGTCTTCGGCAAGTCGATCGGGTCCAACCAGCACATCGCGTTCAAGATCGCACGGATGCAGGCGCGCGTGCACACGGCCCGGCTCGCCTACTATGACGCCGCGCAGAAAATGGTGCACGGGCACCCCTTCAAAATGGAGGCGTCGATTGCCAAGATGGTGGGCAGCGAGGCCGCCATGGACAACGCGCGCGATGCGACGCAGATCTTCGGCGGCTACGGCTTCCTGAACGAGAACCCGGTGGCCCGGCACTACCGCGACTCCAAGGTTCTCGAGCTGGGCGAGGGCACCACCGAGGTGCAGCTAATGGTCATCTCCCGGGCCCTCGGCTTCACCGGATAGGAGGAGGGCATGAACGAGGACGGCTTCAGCGAGGGCGGCGTGCTCGCGGGCGGTGTCACCGACGCCGGCGACAACGACGACGGCCGCGCCGACGAACGGCGCACGATCGAGCAGCGCGGGTTGTACTACGAGGAGTTCGACCTGGCGGCGCGTTACCTGCACCGCCCGGGCCGCACGGTCACCGAGGCCGACAACGTGCTGTTCACCACCCTGACGATGAACACGCAGTCGCTGCACCTGGATGCCGCGTGGGCCGCCACCCAGCCGTTCGGCCGGCGCCTGGTCAACTCGATGTTCACCCTGTCGACCCTGGTCGGCAGTTCTGTGGCGCAGCTGACCCAGGGCACGATCGTCGCGAACCTCGGGTTCGGCGAGGTGACCTTCCCGCATCCGTTGTTCCACGGGGACACCCTCTATTCCGAGACGGTGGTGACCGGGCGGCGCCTGTCGGCGTCGCGGCCCGGGCAGGGCCTCGTCACGCTCAGCCACACCGGGCGCAACCAGCGCGGGGACGTGGTGGCCACGGCCGTGCGCACGGTGCTGGTCTGGTGTCAGGTGGCAGCGTCATGAGCTTCGACCTGGGGCCGGCGCTGCTCTTCTGCCCCGCCGACCGGCCCGACCGGTACCGCAAGGCCGCCGACCGGGCGGATGCCGTGATCCTCGACCTCGAGGACGCCCTCCTGCCCGCGAACCGGGCCAGGGCCCGCGGGCTGCTGGTCGGGCATCCGCTCGACCCGAACCGCACCATCGTGCGGGTCAACCCGGTCGGCACCCCCGACTTCGCCCTCGACCTCGACGCGCTCGACGAGACGATGTACCGCTACGTCATGGTGCCCAAGACCGTCAGCGCCGCCGAGCTCGAGGCGCTGGCCCGGTTCGAGGTGATCGCGCTCTGCGAGACCGCGACCGGGGTGCTCGCGGCCCCGTCGATCGCGGCCGCGCCGAACGTGGTCGCCCTGATGTGGGGCGCCGACGACCTGGTGGCCTCGCTCGGCGGCAGTTCCAGCCGGTTCGCGGACGGCAGCTACCGGGCCGTCGCCCGCCACGCCCGGTCCGCCGTGCTGCTGGCGGCCGGGGCGCACGGGAAGGCCGCGGTCGACGGCGTGTTCCTGGCCATCCCCGACCTGGCCGGGCTGACCGCCGAGGTCGACGATGCCGTGGCGAGCGGGTTCCGGGCCACGGCCTGCATCCACCCCAGCCAGGTGGGCGTCATCCGCGACGCCTACCGGCCCGCGCCCGCGGAGGTCGCGGCGGCCTGGGCGATCCTGGAGGCGGCGGCCGGTGAGGAGGGCGTGTTCGCCTACCAGGGCCGCATGGTCGACGCGCCGCTGCTCCGCCACGCGGAGGCCGTGCTGCGCCGCGCGGAAGTCATCCCGCCGGGCCTCGACCAGCCCCCGACCGAAGCCACCGACTAACGCCGCTCGCCGCCGCCCTCGCCGAGCGCCGCCCGCCACCGTCAGCAACGTTCGCCCGCCGTCCGCCGCCCTCGCCGAGCGAGCACTGCGCCGAACCAATTCGACGGAGATTTTGCGTTAAAACACGTTTTGAGGGCGTCCGGCACCGGTTTTGGGCAAAATCTCGGCTCTCCTGTCGTAACCGTGGGTTAAACCCGGCCGGGGAGTACTGGTTTGTGGCCGCCGAGGCTGAGCATGGCGAGGGCGATGAGGGCGT
>NZ_SOGU01000073.1:0-6797 GCF_004403275.1 Cryobacterium sp. TMT4-10 | reverse complement strand
CTGCTCGTGCTCGAGCTGACCGGCGGAAATGATCGTCCCGGCCTTGTCGAAGATGATCGCGCGGGTACTGGTGGTGCCCTGGTCGATTGCGATGACGTGTTCGGTCATGGACTAACTCCCTTGTCAGGTCGTGACGCTGCGTACTGGTGAGGCCGTGAGTGCTGGTGAGGCCCTGACTAGAAACGATAATCGGTGCGCACCCCCCACGGGGAAGGAACGACCGCCGCCCCCGGTGAGCCTGTGCGTCGCCGAGAGTCGACCCGGGCACTGTGCGAGCTGTGAACAGTCCGGGCCGGGAATTACCCGGCGACGGATGCGTTGAGATATAACTAGTAACAAGAAACGTGCTCCGGGGTCGGTGTGAATCCGAACCGGCGGTGAAAGTCCGCGACCCGTTCCGCTCCAGGGCGAAACGGTTGAGCTGGTGAAATTCCAGCACCGACGGTTAAAGTCCGGATGAGAGGCGCACGAGTCGATTGGCCTTCCCGGCCGATCGGCGGGTTTCGCCTTGCGCAACCCACACGGTGTTCAGCGCACCGAAAACCCGGAGTTCGTTCAGAAACGAACGAGGACCGGAAATGACCGACCAGGCGACGCTCGAGGCCGTTATGCGGCGTGCGCTCGAGTTGGCCGCGAACGGACCGGCCACGGGCCCGAACCCCCGCGTCGGCTGTGTCCTCCTCGACGCTTCCGGGCAGTTCCTGGCGGAGGGCTGGCACCGTGGCGCCGGCACGCCGCACGCCGAGGTGGATGCCCTCGCCCGGCTTTCGGCCGGAGCCGCCCGCGGCGCGACCGCCGTCGTCACCCTCGAACCCTGCAACCACACCGGGCGCACCGGGCCCTGTGCGCTCGCGCTGATCGACGCCGGCGTGGCCCGCGTGGTCTACGCGGTCGCCGACCCTGGGCCCGTCTCCGGCGGCGGAGCCGACCGACTGCGCTCCCACGGCGTCGACGTCGTCGGCGGGCTGCTCGCCGACGAGGTCGAGCCCTTCCTCGCCGACTGGCTCGTCGCGGCCCGGCTGGGACGACCGTTCGTTACGCTCAAGTGGGCGTCGAGCCTCGACGGCCGGGCAGCCGCCGCGGACGGGACGAGCCGCTGGATCACCGGGCCGGAAGCCCGCCAGGACGTGCACCGGCGCCGCTCGGCGGCCGACGCCATCCTCGTCGGCACCGGCACGGTGCTCGCCGACGACCCCGCGCTGACCGCCCGCGACGCCGACGGGCAGCTCCTGCCCGCGCAGCCGGTGCCGGTCGTGATCGGCGCCCGCGGCATCCCCGTGGGCGCCGCCGTGCGGGGCCACCCGCACTCGCCGCTGATCTTCGCCACCCACGACCTGCTCGCGGTGCTCGGCGAACTGCACCGGAGCGGCATCCGTCACGCTTTCATCGAGGGCGGGCCCACGCTCGCCAGCGCGTTCGTCGCGGCCGGCCTCGTGGACGAGTACCTCGTCTACCTGGCGCCCACGCTGCTCGGCGGCGGCCGGCTGGCCCTCGGCGACATCGGCGTCGCCGGCATTGACGAGCAGCGGCGACTGACCATCGAACACTACGTCCGGCTCGGCGAGGACCTCCTCGTCGTGGCCCGGCCCAGATAGGGGAAGCATGTTCACCGGAATCATCGAGGAACTCGGCCAGGTCGAGAAGGTCGAGCGCGGGGCGGATGCCGCCCGGCTCACCGTCCGCGGACCGCTGGTCGTGGCCGATGCGGGCCACGGGGACTCGATCTCGGTCAACGGCGTCTGCCTCACGGTCGTCGAGCGCACCGGTGACACGTTCACGGCCGATGTGATGGCCCAAACCCTCGCCATGTCCACCCTCGACGCGGTGCAGCCCGGCAGCCCGGTCAACCTCGAACGCGCCGCCCGGGTGGGCGACCGGCTGGGCGGACACATCGTGCAGGGCCACATCGACGGCACCAGCACCCTGGTGGGCGTCACCCCCGGCGATGCGTGGCGGGTGCTCCGGTTCAGCCTCTCCCCCGAACTGGCCCCGCTGGTCACCGGCAAAGGGTCAATCGCCGTCGACGGCGTCTCCCTGACCGTCAGCAACATCAGCCCGGCGAGCGAACCGGACCAGTGGTTCGAAGTCTCGCTCATCCCCGAAACCCTCACCGCCACGACGCTGGGACAGCGCGCGGCCGGCGATCGCGTCAACATAGAAACAGACATCCTGGCCCGCCACGTGGAGCGCATGCTCGCCCTGGCTGACGCAGGATCGAAAAGGAGCAACTCATGAGTCTCGCTGACATCCCCGCCGCCCTGGACGCACTCAGGTTGGGGAAACCGGTCATCGTCGCCGACGACGAGGGCCGTGAGAACGAGGGCGACGTGATCATCTCCGCCCAGCTGGCCACTCAGGAGTGGATCGCCTGGACGGTGCGCTACTCCTCCGGTTTCATCTGCGCGCCGATGACCAACGACCTCGCCGACAAGCTCGACCTGCCGGTGATGGTACTCAACAACGAGGATGCGCGCGGCACCAACTACACCGTGTCGGTCGACGCGGCGGACCGCCTCAGCACCGGGATCAGCGCGGGCGACCGCGCCCACACCCTGCGGGTGCTGGCCGACCCGGACTCCACGCCCGCCAGCGTGCACCGTCCCGGCCACATCATGCCGCTCCGTGCCCGGGACGGCGGCGTGCGTGAGCGCGATGGCCACACCGAGGCCGCCGTCGACCTGATGAAGCTCGCCGGACTCGTGCCGGTCGCCGCGATCTGCGAGATCGTTGCCGAGGACGGCGAGATGATGCGCCTGCCCGGGCTGCTCGAACTCGGCGAGCGCGAGGGGGTTCTCGTGATCACGATCAAGGACCTGATCGCGTACCTGCAGGAGTTCCACTGCGACACGGACCTGCCCACCGTCAGCCCGATCCTCGAGTCGCCGCGGGTGGACTTCGAGGTGGAGACCACCGTTCCCACCGTGCACGGGGCCTTCCAGGTGCGGGCCTACCGCGACCGGATGACCGGTGCGGACCATGTGGCCATCGTCTCCGGCACCCCCGCGAACGGCGCCCTCGTGCGCGTGCATTCCGAGTGCCTGACCGGGGAGGCGTTCGGGTCACTCAAGTGCGAGTGCGGACCCCAACTCGACGCGGCGCTCGAGACGATCCGGGTCGAGGGCGGAGTCGTCGTCTACCTGCGTGGCCAGGAGGGGCGCGGCATCGGCCTGATCAACAAGCTGCGCGCCTACAAACTGCAGGAGGAGGGGCTGGATACCTTCGACGCCAACCTCGCGCTGGGCCTGCCCGCGGATTCCCGCGACTACGGCGCCGCGACGGCCATCCTGCACGAGATGGGCATCTCCTCCGTGCGCCTGCTGACCAACAACCCGGAGAAGATGCGCCAGCTCGAGGCGCACGGCATCGAGGTGACCGAACGCGTGCCACTGGTGGTCGGCGTCGGCACCCACAATCAGGATTACCTGGCCGTCAAGCGCGACCGGATGGGCCACCGCATCACAGACAGCGACATGTTGAAGGGAATCACACTATGAGCGGAGCAGGCTCCCCCGAGGTCAGCGTCGACGGAACCGGGCTGGACATCGTGATCGTCGCCGGACGGTGGCACGACGTGATCACCGACGGGCTGATCGCCGGTGCCACCCGGGTGCTCGAGGAATCCGGGGCCCGCCACTCCCTGGTGCGGGTGCCCGGCAGCTTCGAGTTGCCGGTGGCATGCAAGGTCGCCCTCGACAACGGCGCCGACGCGGTCGTCGCCCTCGGCGTGATCATCCGCGGCGGCACCCCGCACTTCGAGTACGTGTCGGCGGCGGCGACGGATGGCCTGACCCGGGTGGCGCTGGACGCCGGCAAGCCCGTGGGCTTCGGCGTGCTCACCCTCGACGACGAGCAGCAGGGCCTG
This sequence comes from Cryobacterium sp. TMT4-10, assembly GCF_004403275.1. Classification (NCBI taxonomy): domain Bacteria; kingdom Bacillati; phylum Actinomycetota; class Actinomycetes; order Micrococcales; family Microbacteriaceae; genus Cryobacterium; species Cryobacterium sp. TMT4-10. The sequence continues at coordinate 2,935 of NZ_SOGU01000073.1, read as the reverse complement.
GACCGGGTCGGCCTGCCCGGCTCGAAGGAGGACAAGGGCGCGGAGGCGGCTGCGGCGGCCATCGCGACCGCCCAGCTGTTGCAGAAGCTGCGGGGATACAGCTTCGACTGAACCCGTTCCGGTCGACAGTGCCCGTTCCGCGGGTCACTCTCGACCGGAACGGGCACTCTCAGTCGAGGAAGAGGGCGCGCAGGCGCCTGGTCGTGAAGACCAGGCCGAGCAGGATCATCACCAGGTAGTAGAGCACGTGCCAGAGCATGCCCACGTCGACCTGGCCGGTGGTCAGGCCGCGCACGAGCTCGATCCCGTGCCAGAGCGGCAGCACCTGGATCACGTACTGGATCGGCTGCGGGTAGACGCTCAGCGGATAGAACGTGGCTGAGAACAGGAACATCGGCAGCAGCAGGAAGTTGATCCAGTCCATCTGCTGGAACGTCTTCATGAAGCTCGTCACCGCCATCCCCACGCTCGCGAAGCCGAACGCGATCAGCAGCACGGCCGGCAGGGCGAGCAGCGCCCACCAGGACAGGTTCAGCCCGAGCACCTGCATCACCACCATGAACCCGGTGGCGTACAGCGCCCCACGGAGCAGGGCCAGTGAGATCTCGCCGAGCGCGACATCCAGCGGGCCCAGCGAGGTGGACAGCATCCCCTCGTAGAGCTTCGCGAACTGCATCTTGAAGAACACGTTCCAGGTGGAGTCGTAGATGGCGCCGTTCATCGCCGCGACCGCCAGCAGCGCCGGCGCGATGAACGCCGCGTAGGGAACCTCCTGGCCGGACTCGGTTGTGATCGTGCCGACCAGGGCGCCGAGGCCGAGCCCCATCGAGAGCAGGTAGAAGATCGGCTCGAAGAAGCCGCTGACCACGACCAGCCAGTTCGTGCTCCGCGTCGCCTGCCAGCCCCGCAGCATGACACTGCGAGCGTTGCCGGCGTAGAGGGCGCCGAGCGGGCGGGATGCCGCGGCATCCGTTCTCAGGTCGTCGATCCCGGTCATTTGTTCAGCCTCCTCGCGGCGACCCGGCGCGCCCAGGTCCAGCCCAGGGTCAGCAGAATCGCCAGGTAGAGCACGTGCGTCACACTCAGCCAGATCGGCTCGCTCGCCCCGTAGGTCAGCACCCGGGCGAGCTCGGTGCCGTGCCAGAGCGGGGAGATCCAGCCGATCCACTGCAGCCAGACCGGCAGCACGCTGAGCGGGAAGAAGGTGCCGGAGAACAGGGTCATCGGCAGGATGATGAACCGCATCACCATGGCCAGCTGACCGGTGTCCTCGGTCAGGGTGGCCGTGTACGCCATCAGCAGGGCGCCGAAGCCGAGCCCGGTGAGCAGGCCCGCGAAGACGGCCAGGAACCCGGCCGGGGACGGCACCGCCCCGAAGACCAGCATGAACGCGTAGTAGATGCCGCAGGTGACGCTCATCCGCAGGGCCACCGAGATGACGATGCCGTTGATGATCTGCCCGGGCTGGATCGGGGCGGCGTTCATGCCGTAGAACACCGGGTTCCACTTGAAGCCGAGCATGATCGGGTAGGTGAACTCCTCGCTGGCCACGGTGATCGCCGCGCTGCAGAGCAGGGCGGGGGCGACGAAGGCCAGGTAGCTGACCCCGGCCACCGCGTCCGGGCCCAGGTTGGCGTCGACGAGGGTGGCCAGGCCGACGCCCATCGCGTAGAGGTAGATCACCGGGTTGCCGATGGCGGTCACGACCACCGTCTGGGCGTAGGAGCGCATCACCCGGAAGCGGTGCTCGGCCACATACCAGGAACCCCAGCGCCGGGCGTGCCGGGTGGCACGGATGGCCTGGTCGCCGACGGAGCCGGGCGGGGGCGTGGGCGTGCTCATTCGATCAGGGTCCGCCCGGTCAGGCGCAGGAACACGTCTTCGAGGCTGGAGCGCCGCACCAGGCTGGTGATCGGTTTCAGCCCCGCGTCGATGATGCGCACCAGCTCGGACTCGCCGTTCTCGCTGTAGATCAGGATGCGGTCGGGCAGCACCTCGAGCCGGTCGCCCATCCCGGCGAGCTGCGCGGCCACGTCGGCGTTCAGGTCCGAGCCGAACCGCACCTCGAGCACCTCCCGGGACGAATAGGTGCGGATCAGCTGCGCCGGGGCGCCCTCGGCCATGATGACGCCCTTGTCGACGACGACCAGCCGGTCGCAGAGCTGCTCCGCCTCATCCATGTAGTGGGTGGTCAGCAGCAGGGTCGTGCCCTGTTCCTTGAGCCGGAACAGCCGGTCCCAGAGGATGTGCCTGGCCTGCGGGTCGAGCCCGGTGGTGGGCTCGTCGAGCAGGAGGATGCTCGGCTCGTTGATCAGGGCCCGGGCGATGGTCAGGCGCCGCTTCATGCCGCCGGACAGGGCGTCGACCTTCGCCTTCGCCTTGTCTTCCAGCTGCGCGAACGCGAGCAGCTCGTCGGCACGGCGGGCAACCTGGGCCCGCGGGAGGCCGAAGTAGCGCCCGTAGACGAGCAGGTTCTCCCGCACCCTCAGTTCGGTGTCGAGGTTGTCGGTCTGCGGCACGACGCCCAGGCGCGAGCGGATCTCCGGGCCGTACCGGTCCGGGTCCATGCCGAGGATGCGCAGGTCGCCGCCGGTGCGGGTGGAGACGGCCCCCACCATCCGCATGGTCGTGGATTTGCCGGCGCCGTTCGGGCCGAGCAACCCGAACGACTCTCCGGGAGCGACCTCGAAGGAGATGCCGTCGACGGCGGCGAAATCCTTGTACTTCTTGACGAGATTCTGGGCAACGATGACGGGCTCTGGCACAGTTCCCCACTGTAGACCGGGCGACCGACGCCGCGCGGGATGCGGTTAAGCTCAACTGGTGAGCACCCCGAACACGAACCCCCCGTCCTCTTCGACCCGCGAGGCATCCGCCCCGCCCGCCGCCCGGCCCGCCGCCCGGCCTGCCGCCCCGGCCGCTGCCCCGGCCGCTG
>NZ_SOGU01000074.1:0-6493 GCF_004403275.1 Cryobacterium sp. TMT4-10 | reverse complement strand
GGGTTCGCCGGCCATCGGGCGTGGACCGCGGCGGCCGCCGCCGGGCTGACCCCGGCCGAATTCATCCGCGGCCGCATCCTGAGGCTGGCCCGGCCCGCGGCCCCGCTGTTCCTGGCCCTCACGAGCGGCATCCTGGTGCTGCAGTGGAGCGGGGTGGACCGGGCATCCGTCCTGCTGATCGGCGCCGGGGTGACGTCGGCGCTCTGGTTCCTCGCCGCCTACGCGTTCAGCCAGGCCTTCCTGCCGGGGATGGTGGAACTGCACGCCCGCGCCCGAGTGCTGACGCTGCTGGTGCTGCTCGGCTGCGCGATCGTGGTCGAGGCGGGGCGACTGTCTTCCGGGTTGGCGGTGATCGGCATCTTCAACATGATCTTCATCTGGCTGTTCCTGCAGCAACTGGGCTTCTGGGTGGCCGACGGATGGTTCGCCCGGCGCGGCCGGGCGGCGCTGCTGCTGCTCGCAGCCGACAGCTTCCTGCTCCTGTGGGGGATGGTCCAGACGGGCCTCTCCCGGGTGAACATTCTCGAGGACCTCAACCCGCCGAGCCTGGCCCTGACCGTGCTGGGCGTTGGCCAGTTCGCGCTGCTGGCGCTCGCCCGCCCGGTGCTGCACCGGATCGCGGCGCTCGCGCCCGTGCGGGTGCTGGTTGGGGCGATCGGTGCCCGCCTGATCACGATCTACCTCTGGCACGTGCCGGTGATCGCCCTGCTGGTCGGGCTGACGCTCCTGACCCCGTGGGGCGGTCCGGCGCCGGAAACGCCCCTGTGGTGGTGGACCAGACCGGCGTATTTCGCCGCGACGGTGGCGGCCCTGTTCCTGCTGTCGGCCCTGCTCGGCCGACTGGAATGGCCGGTCCTGCGGCGGATCGGCGATCGGGCCGCGGCCGACTGGGCGGTCTCGGTCTCCACCCTGCTGATCGTGCTGGCGCCGTTCTGCCTGATGGTGTTCGGGCTGAATGTGTGGGTCGCGGCGACCGGAACGCTGGCGCTCGCCGCATCCGTCGGTCTGCAGAGAATGCGCCGAACGGTCACCATCCGGGCCGAAATGACCGTACCGTTGATACGTGGTCTTTGAGCATCGGACTTGAAGAGTGTGGGGGCCACGCACACGAAAGGTTTTCACTAGTTTTGAGCGACGAATGTATCCACGGACTCGAGGGTGGATTGTGTGCCCTGTGCTTCCCGAAAGCAGCCCCCGAGATCGTGCCGGCCGTTCCCGCGGTTCGCGCCAGCCGGGCCAAGTCCGCTAAGGCTCCTTCGCTGCGCAGCTCGCCGTCGCCGCGAACCGTGACCCTCGGCGGCACGAAGACCGTGCCGGTGGCCAAGGCGGCCGGAACCGTCAAGGCCTCACCGGTGCGGGTCTCCGGCGCGGCGAAGACGGCCGTCGACAACGTGGGGGAGCAGCGGATCTACCACGTCACCCACATCCGTAACCTCGCCGGAATCCTCGGCAGCGGGCGCCTGCTCGCCGACGCCAGCGACGCCTGGGAGACCCGGCCCGCCGTGGACCTCTCCTCCGTGCTCACCCGCGCGGCACGCCGCGCCGCGGTCGTCACGGAGGCGGACGACACCCGGGTCGCCGCGTACGTACCGTTCTTCCTGTCGCCGAACGCGTACCTCTGGGACGGCATCCTCACCGGTGCCACCGACCCCCGCCTCTCGGGCCAGGCCCACGACGCTGAGATCTTCGATTTCGTGATCCTGGTCAGCACGGTCAAGAAGCTCCGTGACGACCTCGCCACCGCCGACGAGCCTGCCGCGGCGGCCGTCGTCGTCACCGACGCGGACGCCGCCGGGCCGCTGACCAGCTTCAGTGCCGCGCCGGAGAGCGCGGACCGGCTGCTGCGCCGGCTGCGCGCCGACCAGGAATCGGGCGCGATCCGCGCGGCGGAGCTGCTCGTCAGCGAGCAGTTCCCGTTCCAGCTGGTCACGCTGATCGGCGTCGCCAACGACAAGGTGCGCGACGCGGTGCGGGGCATCCTCGCCGCCGGGGCGCACAAGCCCAAGGTGGCCGTGTACCCGCCGTGGTTCCACGCGGCCGATGAGTCCGACGCGCAGTAGCGCGCCGCACCGCCTGTTCGGGCCCGACGACCGCCTGTTGGCGGCCGCCGGGCCTCGGGCTGTTCCCTGGGGGGTTGAATACCCAGCGGGGTGGGGAGACAGTGATTGCATGCGACGAATCTCCTACAGCGGGGCGTCCTTCCTCACCGCGGACGCCATCGCAGACGCACTCTTCCAACTCGTCACCGCCCTGGGTATCAGTCAGACGACCGAGTCACTGAACCTGCCCGCGATCAATGTCGCCGGGAAGCCGATCATGGTGAAACTGATCGTGGGGCCGATGAGTGAGTTGATCAGCGTTCCCGAGGATTCCCTCTGGGACGAGCCGAACATCACCGAGGTGATCGCAGTCCTCCGCGACCGGGTTCTCGCTCTCCAGCAACCCAAACCCTCGCCCGCGTACGCGGAGATCGCGACGACCGATTTCGACAGCAGCGACTTCAACAGCAGTGACACCGGCCGCACCTCCTGACCGGGTTCTGACCCGTGATGAAAGCGGCCCCGCCCGCGGTGGCGCGCTGCTGCCCGTCGGAGCGCTTTCACCGGGGATGTCAGACCCTCCCGATACGCTCGTCACGGGTGGACCGAGAGGGGAACGATGTTTCTGCTGGAGCGCGACGAGGTGCCGGGCACGCCGGTGAGCAGTGCGACCATGAGCGGCACGCGTCCCGCCCAGACGGTGGTGACGAGCGCGAGCGACCTCGCTGCCGCCTCGAAGTGCGAGTTCGCCTTTCTGCGCAAACTCGACGCGAAACTCGGCCGCGCCGCCGCCGTGCCGGAGAAGGCCGACGCCATGCTCGAGCGCACCGCGCGGCTCGGCGACGAGCACGAAGCCCGAGTGCTCGAGCGTTACCGAATGGCCGGGGGCGTGGTCGAAATCACCCGCCCCGAACGGATGTCGCGCGCCAGCATCGAGATCGTCGTCGCCGACACCGTGCGCGCCTTCGCAGCCGGCGCCGACACCGTCTTCCAGGCCACCTTCTTCGACGAGACCGCCCCCGGCGTGGCCTTCATCGGCTTCGCGGACTTCATCGTGCGCCGCCCGGACGGCAGCTACCTCGTCCAGGACACCAAACTCGCCCGCAGCGCCCGGGTCACGGCGCTGCTCCAGCTGGCGGCCTACGCCGAGCAGCTCGACCGCATCGGGGTGCGCACGGCCGAGACCGTGCAGCTGCTGCTCGGCGACGGAACCGTGAGCGAGCACCGGCTCGCCGACATCCGCCCGGTGTATCGCAAGCGCCGGGAACGACTGCTGCGCATCATCGGCGAGCGGGTCGCGGAGACGGCCCCGATCCTGTGGGGCGATGCGCGGTACACGGTCTGCGGGCGCTGCGGCACCTGTGACGCCGAGGTGCAGGCGCGGCGCGATGTGCTGCTCGTGGCCGGTTTGCGCGTCTCGCAGCGCGCGCGCCTGGCTGAGGCGGGGATCTTCACGATTGACCAGCTCGCGGCATCCGTTGACCCGGTCGCCGGCGCCGCCGGGCTGCCCGCTGTCGTGGTCGACGGGATCGGGGAGAGCACACTTGGCGGGCTCCGCACGCAGGCCCGGCTGCAGGTGCGGGCCGTGGCCGACGAGCCGCCGCCGGTCGAGCTCTGCAACCCGGCCGCGCTGGCCGTGCTGCCCGCGCCCGACGCGGGCGATATCTTCTTTGATTTCGAGGGTGATCCGCTCTACACCGAGGGGGCCGCGGAGAGCTGGGGCCTCGACTACCTGTTCGGCCTGGTGGAGGTCGACGGCACGTTCCGCGCGTTCTGGGCCCACACCTGGGCGGAGGAACGCCAGGCGCTGCGCGACTTCCTCGACTATCTGGGCGCCCGCCGGGCCCGCTACCCCAACCTGCACGTCTACCACTACGCCCCCTACGAACGCACGCACCTGCTGAGCATCGCCGCCCGGCACGGCGTCGGCGAAGACGAGGTCGACGCTCTGCTGCAGCAGAACGTGCTCGTCGACCTCTTCCCGCTGGTGAAGAAGGCGATGCGGGTCGGGTCGCGGTCCTACTCGATCAAGAAGCTCGAACCGCTCTACATGGGCGCCGACCTGCGGGTGGGCGAGGTGACGAACGCGGCCGATTCGATCACCGAATACGCCGCGGCGCGCGACCTCGACCTGCTCGGCCAGGTCGACGAGGGCGAACGGATGCTGCGCTCCATCGCCGACTACAACCGGTACGACTGCGTGTCGACGTTGCGCCTGCGGGACTGGCTGCTCGCGCGTGCGGCCGAGCGGGGCATCCCGGTCGGCGCCGTCGCCCCGGAGAAAACCGTCGGGGAGCTGGAGCCGTCCCCGCTCCGCGGCGAGCTGCTCGCCGTGGCCGGGGAAGCGCTCGACCCGCACCGTAGCGCCGACCGGACGGCGGCCGCGTTCGCCGCCGCCGCACTCGACTATCACCGGCGCGAGCAGAAGAGCTTCTGGTGGGGCCACTACGCCCGCCTCGCGCAGCCGATCGAGGCGTGGGAAGACACCCGGGATGTGCTGCGGGTCGAGCGCGCCCGGGTCGAACGGGACTGGTACCGGGAGGGCCGGCAGCGCACCGACCGCCGGGAACTGCGCCTCTGGGGGCGCCTCGCGCCGGGCAGCAGCATCAAGCCCGGCGACCAGGCCGGACCGTTCCTGCTCTACGAATACCCCGGCCCCTTCCTCGACCCCCGTCTCGAGCCCGGGTCCCGCACCGCCCGCACGGTGACCGTGCTCGAGGTGGCCGACGACGACAGCATCCTCGTGCGGGAGACCGTGCCGAAGGACACCGAGCCGTGGTCTCAGAAGCCGAGCGCCCTGGCTCCGGCGGCGCCGCCGGCCGCCGGCCAGCAGAAGCCGGCGATCGAGGAGTGGGCGCAGAACATCGTCGACGCCCGACCGGGCTGGCCCGAGGAGCCGATGGTGGACATTCTGCGGCGAGTTCCGCCGCGCACTCGCTCGGGCCTGCTGGCGCCGGTCGCCGCAGCCGCCGGTGTGGCCGCCGGTGTGGCCGCCGGTGTGGCCTCGGGTGTGACCGCAGGCGCGACCGCTGGCGTCACTCCGGGCGTGACGGCCGGCCGCGAACGGATCGACGCCGTGACCGCAAGCCTGCTCGATCTCGACTCCTCCTACCTGGCCGTGCAGGGCCCGCCCGGAACCGGCAAGTCCTACCTGGGCGCGCATGTGATCACCACCCTCGTGCGCCGCCACGGCTGGAAGATCGGGGTGGTGGCTCAATCGCACGCCGTGGTCGAGACTCTCCTCGCCGCGATCGTGAAGGCCGGGCTCGACCCGGCCCTGGTCGGCAAGGTGCCCAGGGCCGGCAGCGTGCCCTCCTCCGCGGATTCAGATTCCGATTCCGATGCGGATGCCCCGGCCCGGTTCACCGAACTGGCGAAAGACGGGCAACTCATGTTCGCCCTCGACCACGCCGCCACGGGATTCGTGGTCGGCGGCACCGCCTGGGACTTCAGCAACCCCGCCCGGGTTCCCCGGCAGAGCCTCGACCTCCTGGTCGTCGACGAGGCCGGCCAGTTCTCCCTCGCGTCGACCATCGCCGCGAGCGTCGGAGCGCGCAACCTGCTGCTCCTCGGCGACCCGCAGCAGCTGCCGCAGGTGAGCCAGGGCACGCATCCGGAGCCGATCGACCAGTCCGCGCTCGGCTGGGTCAGTGCCGGCCACGACGTGCTGCCGGCCGGACTCGGCTACTTCCTCGCGGAGAGCCGCCGCATGCATCCGGCCGTCACCGAACCGGTGTCGAGGTTGTCCTACGAGGGGGAGCTGCGTTCGCATCCGGATGCCGCGACTCGGCTGCTCGAGGGCGTGGCGCCCGGCCTGCACGTCGTGCCCGTCACGCATGTCGGCAACTCCGTGCAGTCGCCCGAGGAGGCCGCCGTCGTGGTGTCGCTGGTGCGCTCCTTGCTGGTGAGTTCGGTGCCTGAAAGTTCGGTGCTTGTGAGTCCGGGGCTCGGCCGCCGGTGGACGGACCCCACCGAGGGGCGCCGCGAGGACCCGCTGACCGAGGCGGACGTGATCGTCGTCACCCCCTACAACGCGCAACTGAACACCGTGCGGGAGGCCCTGGCCGCGGCCGGGTTCCCGCGGGTGCGAGTCGGCACGGTCGACAAGTTCCAGGGCCAGGAGGCGGCGATCGCGATCGTGACGTTGGCGGCATCCTCTGCCGAAGACGTTCCCCGCGGGCTCTCCTTCCTGATCATGAAGAACCGCCTGAACGTGGCGATCTCCCGGGCGAAATGGGCGGCTTACCTCGTGCACTCGCCGGCGCTCACCGAGTTCCTGCCGGTCACGCCCGCCGCGGTCGCCGAGCTCAGCGCGTTCATCACCCTCGTCGAGTCGGCAGACGCGGTCCCGGTCCCCATCCCGCCGAGTATGCCGTAACCGGCGGGCCCGCGCCGGCGGGCGGCCCCGAGCTGGGGCGCCCCAGCCGCCGGCGGGCCCGAGCTGCCCCGCTGCG
>NZ_SOGU01000054.1:0-6449 GCF_004403275.1 Cryobacterium sp. TMT4-10 | reverse complement strand
GGGTGCCGCGGACGGGTGCCGCGGACGGGTGCCGCGGACGGGTGCCGCGGACGGGTGCCGCGGACGGGTGCCGCGAACGGCTGCCGCGAACGGGTGCCGCGAACGGGTGCCGCGAACGGCTGCCGCGAGCCGCGGCCGCCGCCGACTGAACCTCCGCGCGCACTACCGCGCGGCACTGACCCGCTTCGGCAGCACGAACACGAGCAGCAGGGCCAGCACGCTGAACGCGGCGCTGACGCCCATCGCAGCGGTGGCGCTGGCGGTGAAGCCGTCGGCGAGGGCCGCAGGGGTCGGGCCCGCCACCACCAGGGTGCCGAAGAACACGCTGCCGATGACGGCGATGCCGACCGCACTGCCGACCCGCTGCATCACGCCGACGACGCCGCTGGCCGCGCCGGCCTCCGAGCGGTCCACGGTGGCCACGATGAACTGGGCGTTCGGGGCGATGAAGAACCCGCTGCCGAGGCCGGCGATCGCGAGCGGCGGCAGCAGCTCCCAGTTCGTGATCTCGGGACCGATCAGCAGCAGGGCGAGCCAGATCCAGACCAGCCCGATGGTGACCAGCGCCACGCCGATGATCAGCACCGTGCGGCCGAGCCGCTGGGCCAGCCGGTTGCTCTGAGACGCCCCGATGATGGTGCCGAAGGCGAACGGAATCGAGACCAGCCCCGACTCGAGCGCGGTGTGCCCGAGCCCGGCCTGCCAGAGAATCGAGATGGTGAAGAAGATGCTGGTGAAGGCCGCGAAATAGACCAGGGCGAGCACGATGCCACCGCTGAAGGCCGGATGCCGGAACAGCTTCGGCGGCACCAGCGGGCTCTTGCCCCGGTGCGTGTAGTGAACCTCCCAGGCTCCGAACGCCACCACCAGCAGCGCACCGGCCGCGAGGGTGAGGTAGGTCCAGAGCGGCCAGCCCTGGTCCTGGCCCTCGATCAGCGGCACCAGCAGGGCCACCAGCCCGCCGGAGATGAGCAGCAGGCCCACCCAGTCGATGCCGCCGCGCTCGTCACCGGCGGCGCGCTCGGCGCCGGCCGGCAGCAGGATGGCGGCGGCGATCAGGGCCGCGACGCCGATCGGCAGGTTGACCCAGAAGACCAGGCGCCATCCGTTCTCGTCGCCGAAGGCCTGGATGATCACGCCACCGAGGATCGGGCCGAGCGCCGTGGAGACGCCGATGACCGAGCCCATGATGGCGAACGCCTTGCCGCGGGCCAGTGGCGGGAACAGCAGCTGGATCACGGCGGTGACGGCCGGCACGAACATGCCGCCGGCGAGGCCCTGCACGACGCGGGCGATGATCAGCTGCAGGTCGTTCTGCGCGAGCCCGCAGGCGAGGCTGGCGAGGGTGAACAGCAACAGCCCGGTGAAGAAGACCCACTTATGGCCGATCCGGTCCCCGAGCCGGCCGGCCGGGATCAGGGCGATTCCGAAGGCGAGCGCGTAGCCGGAGATGATCCAGGAGAGGGTGGCCTCCGAGGCGTCGAGGCTGGTGCGGATGGTGGGCAGTGCCACGTTCACGATGGTGGTGTCGAGCAGGGCCATGAACATGCCGGCCAGCAGCACGACGAGGGCCTGCCAGGCGTGCCGTGAGACGACGGGTGCGGGCGGGGAGGCCCCGGGGGTCTTGGACGGGGTGGTCTTGGACATGGTCCGGATCCTCTCGAACGCTGGGGTGGATCGAACACCGTGGTGCGTCGAACGCTGTGGGGAACAGAAAACCCCCACTCCGAAGAGTGGGGGTTTTGTGTATCTGTCGGGGTAACAGGATTTGAACCTGCGACCTCGTCGTCCCGAACGACGCGCGCTACCAAGCTGCGCCATACCCCGATGGCCCGTGAGCCTTGTCAAGTATAACCCCACGAACGGGCAGGTCTCGACCTTTGGACGGCCTTCACGCAACCTGCCCGCGAGCTGCGGGTGACCCGCGCGCGGCCGCGACCTACGCGGCAGTGAGCGTGAGCAGGGTGGCCTCCGGCGGGCAGGCGAAACGCACCGGCGCGTAAATGGAGGTGCCCAGGCCCGCGGACACGTTGAGGTAGGCCGAGTGCAAGCCGGAGTCCCAGAGGCTGAGCCCCTTGACCTGCTGGCGCGGGATGTCGCAGTTGGTGACGAGGGCGCCGAACCGGGGAACGCAGACCTGGCCGCCGTGGGTGTGCCCGGCCAGGATCAGCTGGGCGCCGTGGTTCACGAAGGAGTTGAGCACGCGCTGGTAGGGCGCGTGGGCGACACCGATCGTGAGCGTCGGCCGCGGTTCGCTGGCCTCCTCGGGGTCGGGCCAGTGCTCCTCGGAGAGCGGGTCGCTCGCCCGCAGGTCGTCGATGGCGCGGGTGATCAGGTCGAGGCGGTCGCGCCTGATGTGCGGGTCGTCGACGCCGAACAGCTCGAGGTGGGTGCCGTTGAGGTCCAGCGCGCCGGCGGCGTTGTTGAGGTCGACCCAGCCGAGGTCGGCGAAGACGGCGTGCAGCCCGTCGATGTCGAGCTTCTCGTGCATCGCCGTGCGCAGCAGCGACGGCGCACCGAAGTACTTCAGTGGGTTCTTCAGAATCGGCCCGAAGTAGTCGTTGGAACCGTTGACGAAGATGCCCGGGATGCCGCGGAACGCCTCCAGCGCATATTCGATCCCCGGGATTCCGTCGGCGTGACCGAGGTTGTCGCCGGTGTTGACGACCAGGTCGGGCTTCAGCCCGGCGAGGCCGCGCACCCACTCCTGCTTGTCGCGCTGCCAGGGCGCCATGTGCAGGTCGGACAGGTGCAGAACCTTGATCGGGTCCGAACCCGGCGCGAGCACCGGAACGTCAACCTCGCGCAGGGTGAACATGCGGCGCTCCACGAGCGAACCCCAGGCGAACGCGGCGGCTCCGGCCGCGACGACCGCGCCGGTGCTCAGAGCGAGGGCGCGGCCCGCGGAGCCGGCCCGGCTCATCCGTTGCCCTTTCCGTTGCCGTTGGCGAGCTTGCCGACCACGATCGTGACGGCGCTGCCGGCTGCCGCACCCGTGCCGCCGGCGGGCGTCATCGAGAGAACGATGCCCACCTGCTTGGGATCGGTGACGTCCTGCTCCTTCTTATCCACGGCGAACCCCTGAAGGGCGGCCGTGGCCTCGGCCTCGGTCTTGCCGACGACGTCGGGTACCGCGCCGAGGTTGCCGTTGCTGGAGAACAACGTGATGGTGGCGCCGCGGCTCGCGGTGCCCGACGGGTCGGTGCGGGCCACGGTTCCGGCGGGCAGCTCGGAGTCGGTTGCTCCGCCGTCCACGACCTCGAACCCGGCGGCCTGCAGAACGGACGTCGCGTCGGCCATGGACTTGCCCCGCAGGTCAGGGATCGGAATCGGCACGGCCTGCAGCACCTTGCCGGAGGCCTCGGCGAAGGGTTCCCCGCCGTACTTCGCGTTCGCGACCGACATGACTGCGGGCCACATCCGGTGACGGGCGGTGGCGGCAGTGCCCTGGTCCCAGTAGACCTGGCGCTGGTTGATGTCACCGGTGACGCTGACGACGCCCACGACGGTGGCGACCTTGCTGCTCGACCCGCTCATCCAGGTGTCCTTGTTGCCGTCGGTGGTACCGGTCTTGCCGATCATCGGCACGCGCGGCTTCGTCGCGCTGTTTGACGCGGTGGCGGTGCCCTCCGTCATCACTTTCTGCATGGCATAGGTCATGCCGGCGTCGACCTCAGGGGTGACCGCCTGCGTGCACTCGGACTTGGGCGGGGCCATTTCGGTGCCGTCCGGCCCGATGATCTTGTCGATCACGATGGGGCTGCACTTGACGCCGTTGTTCGCGATGCCGGCGAAGGCGACGGCCATGCTCAGCGGGGCGACCTCGTTCGTGCCGAGCACCGCCGAGGGTCCCTGTTCCAGCGGTTCGAGGTTGGCACGGTGTACGCCGAAGGCCTCGGCCGTCTTACGGATGCCGCAGAGGTCGAGTTTCTTCGCCATCCCGATGAATCCGGTGTTGATGGAGCCGATCGTCGACTGGAGTGCGCTGTAGTTGGCGCCGGACTCGTTCGCATCGTTTTTCGGGTTGAAGGCGTAGCTCGCGTTGCCGTTACAGCTGTCCTTGAACACGCCCCAGTCCGATTTGCGACGGGAGTCGACCCGCTCGTTGAGCGAGTGTCCCTCGGTCAGCCATTCGCCCAGGGTGAAGACCTTGTAGGTCGAGCCGGGCTGGAACCCGCTCGAGCCGCCCTGGTCGATGTCGGTGTTGTAGTTGATGCCGGTGAAGTTCGCACCGGTGGCCTGGACTGCCGGGTCCTGGCTGTAGTCCTTGTTCTGGGTCATGGCCAGCACGCGGCCGGTTCCGACCTGCACGCTCGTGATGACGCCTCCGACATCCCAGTTGGGGTCCGTCTTGGGGACGTTCTCCGTCAGGGTCGCCTCGGCGGCGTCCTGCAGGTCAAGGTCGAGGGTCGTGTAGATGTTGTAGCCGCCGCGACGGAAGTTGGCCAACCGTGCGGCCTCGTCGGCTCCGAACGTCGAATCAGTCTGCAGGGTGTGCACGACGAGGTCGCAGAAGAACGCGCTGCCGCCGGCGGTCTGGCAGCCGGTGCTCGGTTCCGTGATGGTCGGCTCGATCGGCGTGGCCAGCGCGGCGTCATAGTCGGCCTGGGTGATCTTCTTGTACTTGAGCATCTCGCCGAGGATGTAGTCGCGGCGCTCCTTGTTGGCGGCGTACCCATTGGCGGCGCCGTTGGTTTCGCTCGCGGGGTCGTCGAGCTGGAACTTCACCGGGTTGTTCACGATGGCCACGAGGCTGGCGGCTTGCGGCAGGGTCAGGGCCGCGGCGCTGGTGTTGTAGTAGTAATTGGCAGCGGACTCGATGCCGTAGACGGATCCGCCGAAACCGTTGATGTTCAGGTACTGCCGCAGGATGTCGTCCTTGGGGTACTTCTTCTCCACCCCGATCGCCAGGCGCATCTCCTTGAGCTTCCGGTCGGGGCTGGTCTCCGTCGCCAGGTCGTAACAGGCGGTGCGCTTCTTCTGGTCGGCGAGCACCTCGCACTTCTGCACGAGAACGTTCTTGACGTACTGCTGGGTGATCGACGAGCCGCCGCGGGCGCTGCCGGTGGCCACGGTGCTCACGACGCCCTTGATGGTGCCTTCGAGGTCGATGCCGCCGTGCTCGTAGAAGCGCGGGTCCTCACCGGCGACGGCGGCATCCTTCACGAACTGGCTGATGCCATCCCAGGGAACCTCAACGCGGTTCTGGTCGTAGAAGGATGCGAGCAGCTGGGGCGTGCCGTCGGTGTGCATGGCATAGATATTGCTCTTCTGCGAGAGCTGGTCGATCGAGAGGTAATCGGGTAGGTTCTCGAAGACGTTGATGGTGTTCGTGGCGGTCATGCCCGAGAGGGCCAGCGCGGGAGTGACCGCAGCGGTGACGAGGACGCCGGCGATGGCGCTCATCCCGACGAAACCGAGGAGCCCGGCGAGGGCTCCACTGACCGAACGATTTATGGCAGACATACAATTGAGACTAAGTGACAAATCTGAAAAACAGCCTGAATCGGAGCCATATGCCTGCCTGGGAGTACCTCACCACCCCGCTGATGATTCACAACACAGCAGCCATCCTGAACAACTGGGGCTCTGACGGCTGGGAGCTCGTGCAGGTCGTTCCCGGGCCCGAAGGCGGGCTCGTCGCCTACCTCAAGCGCCCCCTCGCCACCGAAGGAGCCTGAACCATGTCACAGATCAAAGCCCGCCTCGCCGAGCTGGGTATCGACCTGCCCAGCGTCGTGCCGCCCGTCGCCACCTATGTTCCGGCCGTGATCAGCGGTTCGCTGGTCTTCACCTCCGGTCAGCTGCCGATGGTCTCCGGGGCGCTCCCGGCCACCGGCAAGGTCGGTGACGGCCACGGCCTCGTTCCCGCCGCCGACGCCCAGGCGTACGCCCGGCAGTGCGCGCTGAACGCGCTCGCCGCGATCGAAGCCGTGATCGGTTCGCTCGATCGCATCACGCAGATCGTCAAGGTCACCGGTTTCGTCGCATCCGCCCCGTCGTTCACGGGCCAGCCCGGCGTCATCAACGGGGCGTCGCAGGTTCTCGGCGAGATCTTCGGCGACCGGGGCGTGCACGCACGCTCGGCCGTCGGCGTCGCCGTGCTGCCGCTGGACTCGCCGGTCGAGCTGGAGCTGATCGTCTCCTTCGCCTGACCTCGCTCCCTGCCCCTCGCTCCCTGCCCCTCGCCCCTCGCCTGGCCCCCGCTCCCCGTGCTGAGGCCGGCAGCCCCGAACGAATTCGACGGAGATTTTGGTTTAAAAGTGCGAAATGGGCTCTGAAACGGCGTTCTAGCCCAAAATCTCCGTCGAATTGGTTGGAGGGGGCTGCGTTGGGGGCCGGTTTAGGCGGGCGGCGCGGCGCGCTGCGCGGAGCGGGCTGCGCGGGTCACGCGGGCTGCGCGGGTCACGCGGGCGGCGCGGGTCAGGCGCGCCGGGCGTGACGGATGC
>NZ_SOGU01000031.1:0-6084 GCF_004403275.1 Cryobacterium sp. TMT4-10 | reverse complement strand
TGCTGCGCCGCTGCGCGGGTGGCCCGCCGCGCGCGCAACGGCGCAGCACGCGCGCAGCGCGGGTCACCCCGCAGGTCACCCCGCAGGTCACCCCGCAGGTCACCCCGCAGGTCACCCCGCAGGTCACCCCGCAGGTCACCCCGCAGGTCACCCCGCAGGTTCCGCCGCACGTCCCGGCGCACTCCACCCCGCGCCGCGCCCCCCGCGAGCATCCCGGTGAGGGTCCTCGTGACCGGGGCGAGCGGCTTCCTCGGCCGCGCCGTCGCGGCCGAGATCGCGGCTGCCGGGCACGAGGTGCGCACGTTCCAGCGCCGCGCGTCGGGCGTTCCCGGCGTCGCCGACGTGCTCGGCTCGGTCACCGCCCCCGACGAGGTTGGCCGCGCCGCCGCCGGCATGGACGCCGTCGTGCACCTGGCCGCGAAGGTCTCCCTCGCGGGCAGGCCGGCCGATTTCGAGGCCGTGAATGTGGGCGGCACCCGCACGCTGCTGGCCGCGGCCACGGATGCCGGCGCCACCCGCTTCGTCTTCGTGTCGTCGCCCTCGGTGGCCCACGCCGGCGCATCCATCGTCGGCAGCGGCGCCGACCCGGCCGACCCGTCCCGGGCCCGCGGGCACTACGCCCGTACCAAGGCCCAGGCCGAACTGCTCGCGCTCGGCGCCGACTCCGCGAGCCTGCACGTGGTCGCGGTGCGCCCGCACCTGGTCTGGGGCCCGGGCGACACGCAGCTCGTCGCCCGCATCGTCGACCGGGCCCGCCGCGGCCGGCTGCCGCTGCTCGGCCACGGCGCCGCCCTGATCGACACCACCTATGTGGACAACGCTGCCTCGGCCATCGCGGCCGCGCTCGAGCGGGCCGACGCGGTGCACGGCCACTCCTACGTGGTCACGAACGGGGAGCCGCGCCCCGTGGCCGAGCTGCTCGCCGGAATGTGCCGGGCGGCGGGCGTGCCGGCCCCGGCCTGGCGGGTTCCGGCAGGAGTCGCCCGCGGCGCGGGATCCCTGATCGAGGCGGCCTGGCGCATCCGTTCGGGCGCCGACGAGCCGCCGATGACCCGGTTCCTGGCCGAGCAGCTGTCGACCGCGCACTGGTTCGACCAGCGCCGCACCCGCGCCGAACTGCGGTGGGCGCCCGCGGTGAGCCTGGACGAGGGCTTCCGCCGCCTCGCCGCCGCCTACGGGCGGTAGCCGCAGCCGCGCACGCCGCGAAACCCGCGCACGCCGCGCACCGCGCACGCAGCAGCCGAGGCCGCCGACGCTACGAACGGATGCCGAGGGCCGCACGCACGATCTGCAGCGCCTCCTCCGGGGGCAGGCCGAGCGCGCGCATCCGTTCGGCGTAGGCGACCGCGGCCCGCTGCGCCTGCTGGTGCGTGGCGTCTCCGGTCGCGGCGATGAAGGAGCCGAGCCGGCCGCGGGTCTCGATCACCTCGTCCTGCTCCAGCTCCCGGTAGGCGCGCGCGACCGTGTTCGCGGCCAGGCCGAGGTCTTCGGCGAGGCGGCGCACGGTGGGCAGCTTGTCACCCGGGGCCAGCGCGCCGGTGCGCACGCCCTCGATCACCTGCCCCCGCAGCTGCTCGAACGGCGGAGTGGGGGAGTGCGGGTCGATGACGAGTTGCATGCCGGGCATCCTTCGTGTGCGTTACGTCCCACGCTACCGGTGCCCCCGGTGCCCTTCTCCGCCGCGAGTGCGGGTGAATTGTCGCTCTGGCGTCCTCTAACCGACGATTCACCCGCACTCGCGAACCGAACGGATGCGCGCGGCCGGCCACTCCGGGCACACCGGCTCGGTAGGCTCGTCACGTGACCTGGCCCCGCGACCTGCCCGCCCAGCTGGCGGCACTGCTGCCGAGCCTGGCCGGCGTGCTGTTGCTCATCCTGATCGTCACGCTCGTGCTCTGGACCTACCGGGTGTCGCATCCGTTCGCGCCGGCGCTCGCCGTGCTGCGCGGAGCCCTGCAGCTGGCCGCGATCAGCCTGGTGCTCAGCGGCATCATCTCCGATCCGCTCTGGGTCGGCGTGGGCCTCGTCGTCATGTTCACCGCCGCGGTCGGCACGGTCACGCGGCGCATCGGCGCCAGCCGGCAGCACTTCGCCTGGGTGGCCGCCGCGATGGGCCTGGGCGTGCTCGCCTCCCTCCTGGTCGTGTTCGGCACCGGCGCGCTCGAGTCGACGCCGCGTTACGTGCTGTCCTTCGGCGGCATCATCATCGGCAACGCCATGTCGATCGCCACGCTCTCCGGCCGCCGCTTCGGCGAGGCGGTGACCGAGCGCTGGGACGAGGTGGAGGGCTGGCTGGCCCTCGGCGCCACGCCCCGGCAGGCGACCCGCGAGCTGGCCCGCCGCGCCGTCTACTTCGCGCTGATCCCCTCGACCGACCAGACGAAGACCACCGGCCTGGTCACCCTGCCCGGTGCCTTCGTCGGCGCCATCTTCGGCGGGGCCTCGCCGCTCGAGGCCGGTCGCTTCCAGATCATCGTGCTCGCCGGCATCCTTTGCGCCGGTTCCATCGCCGCCGTCGCGCTGATCCACCTGCTTGCGCCCGTGCGGCAGCGCCCCCTCACCGCCCCGGTCTGACCCGCCGCCTCGCAGCAGCGCCCGGTCCGCGGGCCGCTAATGCAGCACCAGGAACTTGGCGAGGATCAGGAACCCGGCGAGCAGCACGGTTCCCACCGCGACGAGGGCCAACGGCCAGCCACGGATGCCGCGGAGCCGCACCCCCGACACCGCCACCACGCTCAGCAGCACGCTGGCCGTGATCATCTTGACCAGGGTCGCGGTCCTCGTGTCGCCGCCGAAGAAGAGCACCACGAGCACCGCCAGCAGCGGAGCGAATGCGGCGGATATCATCGGTGCGCTGACCCGCAGATGGTGGCGGATGCTGCCCCACCCGGCCGTCTGATCCCCGATCGAGTAGGCGAAAACGTGCGTCGCGTAATACACGAGGTTCGTGATCAGGACCACGATGATGATCGTCGACGCGGCGCTGTCGCCGAGCCCGATCAGCGTGCTGGCGGCCACGAGTAGGCCGTAAGCCGCAGCGCTGATGCGCTCGGCGCCGGCCGGTCCGATCTTGCTTGGAGCCTGGGCGTTCTTCGGTGAGGCCACGGCTCCAGTGTCGCGGGGGTCGCGCTCGAGCGAAAGGGGCGACGGATGCCGCCGGCCCTACTCCGGCGCGCCGGCTCCGCTGCCGCTACTCCGCGGCGCGGTGGATCAGGCGGGAGAGCACGATCGCGCTGCGGGTGTGGTCCACGTTCGGCGCCAGGCGCACCTTCTCCAGGGCCGCCTCGAGGCCGGAGATGTCCCGCGCCCGGATGTGCACGATCGCGTCGGCGCTGCCGGTGACGGTGCCGGCATCGACGACCTCGGGCACGCCGGAGAGGATGCGCAGCAGTTCCTCGGGCGCCACGGTGCCGCGGCAGAACAGTTCGACGTAGGCCTCGGTGCTCATGCCGTCGATGGCCGGGTCCACCTGGATCGTGAAGCCGCGGATGACCCGGTCGGCCACGAGCTTGTCGACCCGCCGTTTGACCGCCGACGCCGACAGGCCGACGACCCCGCCGATATCCCCGTAGCCCGCGCGGGCATTCTGGCGAAGAAGGTCGAGAATGCCGCGGTCTAGATTGTCCATTCCGAGAGTCTACGGCGAAAACATGCGTCGAGCGCGGAAACCACGCGCATTTCGAGCGCAGATTCGCGTGACATACCGATTCATGCTGTGTGAAACTAGGAACGGCGTCCCTGCCCGGATCCGTTCGGCTCCGGCAGGGCTCTCGTGAGTGACCTGGTCCGCCATCCACCCCCGCATTCCGACCTCGCCCGAAGCCGGCGGAGTGCAGCAGAAGGAGTCCCCATGTCGACCAATCTCACGTCCCTTGATTTCGCCGCCCCCGACCTCACGGTCCCGGGTCTCACCGTCCCGAACCCGGACGAGAGCATCGCTTCGGCCCGCCCCGAGCGCATACCGGTCAGGCGCACCATCCTGATGTGCAAGCCCGACTACTTCACCGTCGTGTACCGCATCAACCCGTGGATGGACCCGGCCATCCCGACCGACACTGCCCTGGCCGTCGCGCAGTGGCAGACCCTGTACGACACCTACGTCGGACTCGGTTTCGACGTGCACCTGATTGACCCGATCGACGGGCTGCCGGACATGGTCTACGCGGCCAACGGCGGCTTCGTCGTCGACAACATCGCGTACGGCGCGGCTTTCACCTATCCGGAGCGCCAGCCGGAAGGCCCGGCCTACATGGACTGGTTCCGCGAGAGCGGCTTCGACGTGCGCGTCCCGGTCGAGATCAACGAGGGGGAGGGCGACTTCCTGCTCGTGGGCGACGCGATCCTTGCCGGCACCGGCTTCCGCAGCGCCTCGAACAGCCACGAAGAGGTGTCGGCCATCTACGGCCGTCCGGTGATCACGCTTAACCTGATCAACCCGAGCTTCTACCACCTCGATACCGCCATCGCCGTGCTCGACGACACGAACATCGCCTACCTGCCGAGCGCATTCGACGAGCCGAGCCTCGTCATCCTGCGCGAGCGCTACCCGGATGCCATCATCGTCACCGAGGAAGACGCGGCCATCCTCGGCCTCAACTCCTACTCCGACGGCTACAACGTCGTCATCGCCGCCCGCGCGAAAGACTTCGAGCGCCAGCTGCGCGCCCGCGGCTACAACCCGATCGGCGTCGACCTGTCCGAGCTGCTCCTCGGCGGCGGCGGAGTGAAGTGCTGCACGCTGGAGCTGCGCCGATGATCGACCAGACCGCGGCCGCCCAGACCACGACAGCCCAGACCACGACAGCCCAGACCACGGCCGCCCTCGATCAGGCGTCCTACATCGCGCTCGAGAACGAGCACGCGGCCCACAACTACCACCCGCTGCCCGTCGTCGTCGCCTCCGGGGACGGCGCCTGGGTGACGGATGTCGACGGTCGCCGCTACCTGGACTGCCTGGCCGCCTACTCCGCGGTCAACTTCGGCCACTCCAACCCGGTTCTGCTGGAAGCCGCCCGCGCCCAGCTCGGCCGCATCACGCTCACCAGCCGCGCCTTCCACAACGACCAGCTCGGCCCGTTCGTGACAGCGCTCGCCGAGCTCTCCGGCAAGGACATGGTCCTCCCGATGAACACGGGCGCCGAAGCGGTCGAGTCCGGCATCAAGGTAGCCCGCGCCTGGGGCTACCGGGTGAAGGGCGTCGCCGACGGGCTGGCCAACATCATCGTGGCCGGCGAGAACTTCCACGGCCGCACGACCACGATCATCAGCTTCTCCGACGACGAGTCCGCCCGCAAGGACTTCGGCCCGTTCACGCCCGGGTTCCGCACGGTTCCCTACGGGGACGCCGCGGTCCTCGAGGCCGCGATCGACCAGAACACGGTCGCCGTGTTGCTCGAGCCGATCCAGGGCGAGGCCGGCATCGTCGTGCCGCCGGCGGGCTACCTGCCCGCCGTGCGCGAGATCACGACCCGCCATAACGTGCTGTTCATCGCCGACGAGATCCAGTCCGGCCTCGGCCGTACGGGCGCGACCTTCGCCTGCGATCTGGTCGGGGTCGTGCCGGACCTGTACCTGCTGGGCAAGGCGCTCGGCGGCGGCATCGTTCCCGTTTCGGCGGTGGTCGGCAACGCGGACGTCCTCGGCGTGCTCCGCCCTGGCGAGCACGGCTCGACCTTCGGCGGCAACCCCCTGGCCGCGGCCGTCGGCCTCGCCGTGGTGAAGATGCTGGCCACCGGCGAATACCAGGAGCGCGCCCGCGTTCTCGGCACCCGACTGCACGACGGGCTGAGCGCCCTGATCGGCCGGGGCGTCGTCGCCGTGCGCGGCGCGGGCCTCTGGGCCGGGATCGACATCGACCCGACGGTGGCGTCCGGCCGGGCGGTCTGCGAGGCCCTCCTGGCCCGCGGCGTGCTCGCGAAGGACACCCACGGCTTCACCATCCGCCTGGCCCCGCCGATCGTGGTCTCCGAGGCCGACATCGACTGGGCCGTCGAGCAGCTGGCCGCGGTGCTCGCGGAATTCGCCGCCGCCTAGCCGCGCCCGGCCGCGCCGCCGCCTCCGAGCGCCCGCCGCGGCCCGCGCCCG
>NZ_SOGU01000083.1:0-6020 GCF_004403275.1 Cryobacterium sp. TMT4-10 | reverse complement strand
GGCGGCGCCGCCTGGGGCCAGCGCCCCGGCGCCGAGCGCGCCGCCGTGCTGCACCGGGCCGGCCTCGCGCTCGCCGCGAACCGGGACCGCCTGATCGAGGTGATGGCGGCCGAAACCGGCAAGACCATCGCCGAGGGTGACCCGGAGGTGAGCGAGGCCGTCGACTTCGCCCACTACTACGCCGAACGCGCCAGGGACCTCGACTCCGTGCAGGGGGCCACCTTCGTGCCCTCGAAGCTGACCGTGGTCACCCCGCCCTGGAACTTCCCGGTCGCCATCTCCGCGGGCGGCGTGCTCGCCGCCCTCGCGGCGGGCTCCGGCGTCATCGTCAAGCCGGCCAAACTCGCCCAGCGCTCCGGCGCGGTGATGGTCGAGGCGCTCTGGGAGGCCGGCGTGCCGCGCGACCTGCTCGTGCTGGTGGACCTCGCCGACCGTGAGCTGGGCACCCGGCTGATCTCGCACCCGGCCGTGGACCGGGTCATCCTGACCGGCGCCTACGAGACCGCGCAGCTGTTCCGCAGCTTCCGCGAGGACCTGCCCCTGCTGGCCGAGACCAGCGGCAAGAACGCCATCATCGTCACCCCCTCCGCCGACCTCGACCTGGCCGCCGCCGACGTGATCAAGAGCGCGTTCGGCCACGCCGGGCAGAAGTGCTCGGCCGCGAGCCTGGTCATCCTGGTCGGTTCGGTCGCCAAATCCGAGCGCTTCCTCAGCCAGCTGACGGATGCCGCGACCTCCCTGCGCGTCGGCCGCCCGTCCGACCCGGTCACCCAGATGGGCCCGATCATCGAGCCGGCGGAGGGAAAGCTCCTGCACGCCCTGACCACGCTCGGCGTGGGCGAGCAGTGGCTGGTGGAGCCGAAGCAGCTCGACGAGTCCGGCGCCCTGTGGTCGCCCGGCATCCGCACCGGGGTCGCTCCCGGGTCCTACTTCCACCTGACCGAGTTCTTCGGCCCGGTGCTCGGCGTGATGCACGCCCGCAACCTGGCCGAGGCCATCCGGTTCCAGAACGCGGTGGACTACGGCCTCACGTCCGGGCTGCACTCGCTCGACTCCGCCGAACTGGCCGAGTGGGTGGACACGATCGAGGCCGGAAACCTCTACGTGAACCGCGGCATCACCGGCGCGGTCGTGCAGCGCCAGCCGTTCGGCGGCTGGAAGCGCTCCGCCGTCGGCGCGGGCACGAAGGCGGGCGGACCGAACTACCTTCACGGGCTCGGCAGCTGGGTGACCGACCCCGGCCGCAACTCCTCCACCCTGCACCTGCGCGGCCTGGACCAGACCGTCACCGACGTGATCGAGGCGGCGCAGACCGTGCTCGACTACGCCGACTTCGACGTGCTGCGCCGCTCTGCCCTGAGCGACGCCCTGGCCTGGCGCGAGGAGTTCGGCGTCGTGAAGGACGTTTCGAACCTCGGCCTCGAACGCAACCTGTTCCGCTACAGCCCGCTGCCCGTCACGGTGCGCCTGGCCGAAGACGGCACCCTCTCCGACCTGCTCCGTGTCATCGCCGCGGCCACCCTGACCACGTCCCGGTTCGAGGTCAGCAGTGCCATCCCGGTGCCTCCGCTGGTGCGGAACGCGCTGTCCGAGCGTGAGATCCCGGTGACGGTGGAGAGCGACGCGGAATGGCTGGAGCGCGCGGCGGCCGGCGGCATCCGCACCAGCCGGGTGCGACTGATCGGCGGGGACCGGCTGACCGGGGCGACGCAGGCGGCATCCGCCCTCACCCACGCGCTCCGCGGCAGCCCGGACATCGCGATCTACGCGCACCCGGTCACCCAGGCCGGCCGGGTCGAGCTGCTGCCTTTTCTGCGTGAACAGGCGATCTCGATCACCGCCCACCGTTTCGGCAACCCCAGCACGCTCTCGGACGGGGTCATCTAGCCCGTCGCGGGGCGCCGTCGCCCGCACGGCGGCGGTGCCCCGGGCCCGGCACGAGTGACGGCGCAGGTCACGGCGCAGGTCACGGCGCAGGTAAAATGGGACCGTGACGGTCGCAGTATGCGGCTGCTCGGGGCAGGGATACGGACAACGAACAGGTTTCTGGTGCAGGATTGCCGGGCTGCGGGTTTCCAGCGCTGCAATTCGACAGGGGAATCAGAGTTGAACGGAAACGCCACGACGACGCACCGTAACGTCGCCCTGCTGTCGGTGGACAGCGAACTCGCCCCGCGGATCACGACCTCGGTCGAGATCGACGCCCGACTGCAGCCGGCGCTGAAGCGCCTGCGCCTGCCCAGCGGCCTGCTCCAGCGGGTGGCCGGCGTGCAGGAGCGCCGTAACTGGGCGCCCGGACAGGCGTTCGACGACGCGGCCGTGCTGGCCGGCCGGCGTGCCCTCCAGTCCGCCGGCATCGAGCCGGGCCAGGTCGGGCTGATGATCAACACCTCCGTGACCCGCAAGCACCTCGAGCCGTCGGTGGCCGTGCGCATCCACCACGGTCTCGGCCTGCCGTCCTCGGCCACCAACTTCGACATCGCCAACGCCTGCCTCGGTTTCGTCAACGGCATGACCCTGGCCGCGCAGCTGATCGACTCCGGGCAGGTGCAGTACGCCGTGGTCATCGACGGTGAGGACGCCGACGAGATCCAGTCCAACACGATCGACCGGCTGGGCCGCGCCGATATCAGCCGCAAGGACTTCATGAGCGAGTTCGCGAGCCTCACCCTCGGCTCCGGCGCCGCGGCGGCCGTGCTCGGGCCGGCGGACGCGCATCCGGAGGGCCATCGCATGCTCGGCGGGGTGACGCGCGCCGCGACCCAGTTCAACGGCCTCTGCGTCGGCAGCGTCGACGGCATGTTCACCGACGCCAAGGCGCTGCTCAAGGGCGGCATGGAACTCGTCGTCTCGGCCTGGACCGAGGCCAAACGCGACTGGAACTGGTCCGGCATGGACCGCTACATCCTGCACCAGGTGTCGGACGTGCACACCAACGCGATCATCAAGGCCACCGGCCTGGACCGTTCCCGGGTTCCGCTCACGTACCCGCTGCTCGGCAACGTCGGGCCGGCGTCGATCCCGATCACGCTCGCCGAGGAGGCGAAGCGGCTCTCACCCGGCGACCGGGTGCTGCTGATGGGCGTCGGGAGCGGCCTGAACACCGCCATGATGGAACTCGCCTGGTGAGCAGCAGCAGCAGCCGCAGCACGAGCACCCGCACGAGCACCCGCACCGGCACCGGATACCGCCTGCCGCGGGCGGCCGAGACGACCGCCCCGGCGTCACTGCCGCCGCAGGGACTGCCCGGCCTCGACCCGGCCTTCTCCCGGCTGGTCACCGCTGCCGAGACCGCTGCCGAGACTGCTGCCGAGACCGGCGGGGAGCGACCGGCGAGCCGCACCTGGCACCTGCTCGACAACGCCGATCGGCTGGCCGAACTCGGGCTCACCCCGATCGGTACCGTGCTCTGCGTGCACGGCAACCCCACCTGGTCCTACCTCTGGCGTGACCTCGTCACCGCCGCGACGGATGCCGCCATCGCCGGCGGCCCGGCGTGGCGGGTCATCGCCGTCGACCAGCTCGACATGGGCTTCTCCGAGCGCACCGGGGCGCCGCGCCCGCTGGCCCGCCGGGTCGCCGACCTCGCCGACCTCACCGCCGAGCTCGGACTGGCCGGCCCCGTGCTCACCTTCGGCCACGACTGGGGCGGCGTGGTCTCGCTCGGCTGGGCGGTGGACCATCCGACCCTGCTCGCCGGGGTGCTGCTGCTGAACACCGCCGTGCACCAGCCGGAGGACGCGCCGATCCCGGCCCCGCTGCGGCTGGCCCTGCGCCACGGCGTGCTCGGCGCCGCAACGGTCGCCACGCCCGCGTTCCTGGAGACGACTCTCGCGCTCGCGCATCCGCCGCTCTCCGCCGCCGTGAAGCAGGCCTACCGCGCGCCCTACCGCGGGGCAGCGCGCCGCGGCGGCATCGGTGCGTTCGTCGCCGACATCCCCGTCGACGACGCGCACGAGAGTGCGGCCGAGCTCGTGCGCATCTCCACCGGGGTGCGCCGCCTGGACGTGCCGGCCCTGATGCTCTGGGGCCCGGCCGACCCGATCTTCAGCGACCGGTACCTCGACGACCTCGCGCAGCGCCTGCCGCAGGCCGACGTGCACCGGTTCGAGGGCGCCGGGCACCTGATCGCCGAGGACGTCGACTACGCCTCCGCCGCACTGACCTGGCTCGGCGACCACACCTTCGCCGCCCCGGACCCCCTGCCCGGAGCGGCCCTCCCCGCCGGAGGGCTCCCCGCCTCAATGTTCCCCGCCGGAGTGCCCGTTCCGGTCGAGAGTGCCCGTTCCGCGGGTCACTCTCGTCCGGAACGGGAACAGTCGGAGGGCTGGGCGGCGAGCGGGCAGCATCCGCTCTGGCACTACCTGGACGAGTTGCAGGGCAGCGACGACACCGCCCTCGTCGACATGGCCCCGCCGGGCGGCGGCGCACCCCGCGTCGTCAGCTGGCGGCTGCTCTCCCGCCGGGTGCGGCAGCTCGCCGCGGGCCTGCACCTGATCGGCGTGCGCAAGGGCGACCGGGTCTCCCTGCTGATCCCGCCCGGCGCCGACCTGACCGCCGTGCTCTACGCCTGCGTGCGCATCGGCGCGATCGTGGTCGTGGCGGATGCCGGCCTCGGCCTGCGCGGCCTGACCCGGGCCGTGCGCGGCGCGCGTCCGGACCACGTGATCGGCGCCGCCCCCGGGTTGCTCGCCGCCCGGGCCCTCGACTGGCCCGGCCAGAAGATCGCCGTCGCCCGGTTCCCGAGCACGGTGGCCCGACTCCTCGACATCTCCTTCACCCTCGCCGAGATCATCGCGCTGGGCGCGGACGAGCAGCTGCCCGGGCCGCCCGGGCCCGGCGACACGGCGGCCGTGCTCTTCACGTCCGGCTCGACCGGTCCGGCCAAGGGCGTCGTCTACACGCACGGCCAGCTCGCCGCGGTCAGCCACGCGCTGCACGCCCAGTACGACGTGGGCCTCGGCACCGGACTGGTGGCCGGTTTCGCCCCGTTCGCCCTGCTCGGCCCGGCCCTCGGCGCCCGCTCGGTGACCCCGGACATGGACGTGACCTCCCCGAAGACCCTGACCGCGACCGCCGTCGCCGCCGCGGTCGCCGCCATCGACGCGACCGTCGTCTTCCTCTCACCGGCCGCGCTCGCCAACGTCGTCGCCACCGAGGCCACGCTCAGCGCGGCCGACCACCGCAGCCTCGCCGGCGTGCGCAGCTTCCTCTCCGCCGGCGCGCCCGTCTCCGAGCCCCTGCTGGCCGCCGCGGCCCGCCTGATGCCCGGCGCCAGCGCCCACACCCCCTACGGCATGACCGAGGGACTCCTGATGACCGACATCTCCCTGGCGGGCATCCGCGAGGCGACGGCGGCGGTCACGACCGAGGCGTCGGCGATCGCGGCGGCCACGCCCGGGTCGGTGACGACCGAGACAGCGGCGACGGCCGGGCCGGGCACGACCGAGACGACGGCGACGGATGCCCCGGCCGGCCCCGGCGGCGTCTGCGTCGGCCGTCCCGCGGCCACCACCGACCTCCGGATCAGCGCCCTCGACGCCACCGGTGCGGCTACCGGCGCCCTCGCCGAGACCCCCGGGATCACGGGGGAGATCGTCGTCTCCGCCCCCCACGTGAAGAACCACTACGACCGGCTCTGGCTGACCGATCGCGCCTCCCGCAGCGGCG
This sequence comes from Cryobacterium sp. TMT4-10, assembly GCF_004403275.1. Lineage (NCBI taxonomy): Bacteria > Bacillati > Actinomycetota > Actinomycetes > Micrococcales > Microbacteriaceae > Cryobacterium > Cryobacterium sp. TMT4-10. The sequence continues at coordinate 350 of NZ_SOGU01000083.1, read as the reverse complement.
TGACCCCGGGGCGGCGCTGGCACCGCACCGGCGATGTCGGGCACCTGGACGAGGCCGGACGGCTCTGGGTCGAGGGCCGCCTGCCGCACGTGATCACCAGCGCGGCCGGCGTGCTTACCCCGGTCGGACCCGAGCAGCGCCTCGAGCGCGTCGCCGTGGTGGCCCGCGCCGCCGTCGTCGGGGTCGGTCCGGCCGGCATCCAGCAGGTCGTCGCGGTCGTCGAGACCACGCCTGCGGCCCGCCGGGTGGGCCTGGCCGCCCCGGAACTGGCCGCCGCCGTGCGCGCAGCCGCCGGCGTGCCGCTCGCCGCGGTGCTGGTGGTGCCGCAGCTGCCCACCGATATCCGTCAC
>NZ_SOGU01000060.1:0-5780 GCF_004403275.1 Cryobacterium sp. TMT4-10 | reverse complement strand
AAGATGGTAACTCCCTCCGGCTGATGGTCGAGTTGGGTTTAGTGGTTGTTTGAGTTTGCTTTGGCGAACTGGAGATGAGCTGCTGGCCTCGATTTGACACGTTCTTGCCGGGTGGGTAAGTTATACGAGTTGCCCCGAAGCGACAGCCCATTATTGGGCCTGAAGTCGGGTGCGTCCGATCCTTGAGAACTCAACAGCGTGCACAATGTCAAATGCCAAAAACCTCGTGATTTGGATCCGTTTCTAGCGGTGAAGGATCGGGAGATTCCTTTGGAAAACATTTAAACAACAAAGCAAGTCAGTAATGATTTGTTCTGTCAGTTTCAAACTTGTGTCTGGTCCGCCTATTCCGGTGGTCAGTCACACTAGATGTGCCGTTGCCTTCGGGTTTCGTGCAGTCAAACATTTACGGAGAGTTTGATCCTGGCTCAGGACGAACGCTGGCGGCGTGCTTAACACATGCAAGTCGAACGGTGATGAGGAGCTTGCTTCTCTGATCAGTGGCGAACGGGTGAGTAACACGTGAGCAATCTGCCCTTGACTCTGGGATAAGCGTTGGAAACGACGTCTAATACCGGATACGACCCTTGGAGGCATCTCTGGGGGTGGAAAGAATTTTGGTCAAGGATGAGCTCGCGGCCTATCAGCTAGTTGGTGAGGTAATGGCTCACCAAGGCGACGACGGGTAGCCGGCCTGAGAGGGTGACCGGCCACACTGGGACTGAGACACGGCCCAGACTCCTACGGGAGGCAGCAGTGGGGAATATTGCACAATGGGCGAAAGCCTGATGCAGCAACGCCGCGTGAGGGACGACGGCCTTCGGGTTGTAAACCTCTTTTAGTAGGGAAGAAGCGTTAAAGTGACGGTACCTGCAGAAAAAGCACCGGCTAACTACGTGCCAGCAGCCGCGGTAATACGTAGGGTGCAAGCGTTGTCCGGAATTATTGGGCGTAAAGAGCTCGTAGGCGGTTTGTCGCGTCTGCTGTGAAAACCCGAGGCTCAACCTCGGGCCTGCAGTGGGTACGGGCAGACTAGAGTGCGGTAGGGGAGATTGGAATTCCTGGTGTAGCGGTGGAATGCGCAGATATCAGGAGGAACACCAATGGCGAAGGCAGATCTCTGGGCCGTAACTGACGCTGAGGAGCGAAAGCATGGGGAGCGAACAGGATTAGATACCCTGGTAGTCCATGCCGTAAACGTTGGGAACTAGATGTGGGGACCATTCCACGGTCTCCGTGTCGCAGCTAACGCATTAAGTTCCCCGCCTGGGGAGTACGGCCGCAAGGCTAAAACTCAAAGGAATTGACGGGGGCCCGCACAAGCGGCGGAGCATGCGGATTAATTCGATGCAACGCGAAGAACCTTACCAAGGCTTGACATATAGAGGAAACGTCTGGAAACAGTCGCCCCGCAAGGTCTCTATACAGGTGGTGCATGGTTGTCGTCAGCTCGTGTCGTGAGATGTTGGGTTAAGTCCCGCAACGAGCGCAACCCTCGTCCTATGTTGCCAGCACGTAATGGTGGGAACTCATGGGATACTGCCGGGGTCAACTCGGAGGAAGGTGGGGATGACGTCAAATCATCATGCCCCTTATGTCTTGGGCTTCACGCATGCTACAATGGCCGGTACAAAGGGCTGCAATACCGCAAGGTGGAGCGAATCCCAAAAAGCCGGTCTCAGTTCGGATTGGGGTCTGCAACTCGACCCCATGAAGTCGGAGTCGCTAGTAATCGCAGATCAGCAACGCTGCGGTGAATACGTTCCCGGGCCTTGTACACACCGCCCGTCAAGTCATGAAAGTCGGTAACACCCGAAGCCAGTGGCCTAACCCGCAAGGGGAGGAGCTGTCGAAGGTGGGATCGGTGATTAGGACTAAGTCGTAACAAGGTAGCCGTACCGGAAGGTGCGGCTGGATCACCTCCTTTCTAAGGAGCACAGCAGTGCCGTCTGTATACAGCGGAACACCACTGCCAAGCCATTTCGGGAGCACACGTTTCCCGGTGGCGCTCATGGGTGGAACATTGACATTGATGCAGAAGCGAACAGTTTGAACTTGGTACGCTCCGGTGTTGTTTACAGCACGGGAGTTGGAAGGGTTTGGGTTGGGGTTGACTGTATATGCACGCTGTTGGGTCCTGAGGGACCGGAACGATCGGGTTACGGCCTGGTTGGACTTTTCCTCTGGACCTTTTCCTGTTCACATCATTCGTGGGCAGGTGAGGGTACCGCCCGTACTTTGAGAACTACACAGTGGACGCGAGCATCTTAAATTTGACGGACCTCGGTCCGACAGATTACAAAGATCAAAGCACTCGTAAGAGTGTTAGATCATTGGTCAATTTCTGTCGCGAATTTATTCGTGACACCAATCGATTCAAACTCATGTGATTTCAAATTTCTAAGAGCAAACGGTGAATGCCTTGGCATGTAGAGCCGAAGAAGGACGTAGTAATCTGCGATAAGCCTCGGGGAGTTGATAAACGAACTGTGATCCGAGGATTTCCGAATGGGGAAACCCCGCCAGGCCCGTAAGGTGACCTGGTGACTCCCGCCTGAATATATAGGGCGGGTAGAGGGAACGTGGGGAAGTGAAACATCTCAGTACCCACAGGAAGAGAAAACAATAGTGATTCCGTTAGTAGTGGCGAGCGAAACCGGATGAGGCTAAACCGATCATGTGTGATAGCCGGCAGGCGTTGCATGGTCGGGGTTGCGGGACTTTTCTGCTGCTTCTGCCGAACAGTGAGGGTTAGAACGTTGTATAGACGAACAGGATTGAAAGCCTGGTCATAGAGGGTGCGAACCCCGTAGTCGAAATGCAGCAATCGCCCGAAGAGTATCCCAAGTAGCACGGGGCCCGAGAAATCCCGTGTGAATCCGTCAGGACCACCTGATAAGCCTAAATACTCCTACATGACCGATAGTGAACAAGTACCGTGAGGGAAAGGTGAAAAGTACCCCGGGAGGGGAGTGAAATAGTACCTGAAACCGTTTGCTTACAAACCGTTGGAGCCAGTCTGATTCTGGTGACAGCGTGCCTTTTGAAGAATGAGCCTGCGAGTTAGTGATATGTGGCGAGCTTAACCCGAGAGGGGAATGCGTAGCGAAAGCGAGTCTGAATAGGGCGATTCAGTCGCATGTCCTAGACCCGAAGCGAAGTGATCTATCCATGGCCAGGTTGAAGCGACGGTAAGACGTCGTGGAGGACCGAACCCACTTCAGTTGAAAATGGAGGGGATGAGCTGTGGATAGGGGTGAAAGGCCAATCAAACTTCGTGATAGCTGGTTCTCTCCGAAATGCATTTAGGTGCAGCGTTGCGTGTTTCTTGCCGGAGGTAGAGCTACTGGATGGCCGATGGGGCCTAAAAGCTTACTGACGTCAGCCAAACTCCGAATGCCGGTAAGTGAGAGCGCAGCAGTGAGACGGTGGGGGATAAGCTTCATCGTCGAGAGGGAAACAACCCAGACCACCAACTAAGGTCCCAAAGCGCGTGCTAAGTGGGAAAGGATGTGGAGTTGCACAGACAACCAGGAGGTTGGCTTAGAAGCAGCCACCCTTGAAAGAGTGCGTAATAGCTCACTGGTCAAGTGATTCCGCGCCGACAATGTAACGGGGCTCAAGCACGCCACCGAAGTTGTGGCATTGATATTTTTGGTAAGCCGCACACTTGTTGTGTTGGTTCAGCCGTGTTGATGGGTAGGAGAGCGTCGTGTGGCCAGCGAAGCGGCGGTGTAAACCAGCCGTGGAGGCTACACGAGTGAGAATGCAGGCATGAGTAGCGAAAGACGGGTGAGAAACCCGTCCTCCGAAAGATCAAGGTTTCCAGGGCCAGGCTAATCCGCCCTGGGTAAGTCGGGACCTAAGGCGAGGCCGACAGGCGTAGTCGATGGACAACGGGTTTATATTCCCGTACTGGCGAAAAACCGCCCAAGCTAATCCAGTAATGCTAAGTATCTGAATCCCACTGACCAATGCCTTCGGGCGGCGGGGGTGGGCCTAGCGTACGACCCTATGCTGGTGCGGTTAGCGTATTAACAGGTGTGACGCAGGAAGGTAGCTGAGCCGGGCGATGGTTGTCCCGGTCTAAGGATGTAGGCCGAGAGATAGGCAAATCCGTCTCTCATATAAGGCTGAGACCCGATGGGTAGTCCTCACGGACGAAATCAGTGATCCTATGCTGCCAAGAAAAGCATCGACGCGAGGTTTTAGTCACCCGTACCCCAAACCGACTCAGGTGATCAGGTAGAGAATACTAAGGAGATCGAGAGAATCGTGGTTAAGGAACTCGGCAAAATGCCCCCGTAACTTCGGGAGAAGGGGGGCCTGAGGCGTGAAGGGATTTACTCCTGGAGCGTTCGAAGGCCGCAGAGACCAGTGGGAAGCGACTGTTTACTAAAAACACAGGTCCGTGCCAAGTCGCAAGACGATGTATACGGACTGACGCCTGCCCGGTGCTGGAAGGTTAAGAGGAACGGTTAGCCGCAAGGCGAAGCTGAGAATTTAAGCCCCAGTAAACGGCGGTGGTAACTATAACCATCCTAAGGTAGCGAAATTCCTTGTCGGGTAAGTTCCGACCTGCACGAATGGCGTAACGACTTCCCAGCTGTCTCAACCGCGAACTCGGCGAAATTGCATTACGAGTAAAGATGCTCGTTACGCGCAGCAGGACGGAAAGACCCCGTGACCTTTACTACAGCTTGGTATTGGTGTTCGGTGTGGCTTGTGTAGGATAGGTGGGAGACTTTGAAGCTTGGACGCTAGTTCAGGTGGAGTCAACGTTGAAATACCACTCTGGTCATATTGGATATCTAACTTCGAACCGTGATCCGGTTCAGGGACAGTGCCTGGTGGGTAGTTTAACTGGGGCGGTTGCCTCCTAAAAAGTAACGGAGGCGCCCAAAGGTTCCCTCAACCTGGTTGGCAATCAGGTGTCGAGTGTAAGTGCACAAGGGAGCTTGACTGTAAGACTGACAAGTCGAGCAGGGACGAAAGTCGGGACTAGTGATCCGGCAGTGGCTTGTGGAAGCGCTGTCGCTCAACGGATAAAAGGTACCTCGGGGATAACAGGCTGATCTTGCCCAAGAGTCCATATCGACGGCATGGTTTGGCACCTCGATGTCGGCTCGTCGCATCCTGGGGCTGGAGTAGGTCCCAAGGGTTGGGCTGTTCGCCCATTAAAGCGGTACGCGAGCTGGGTTTAGAACGTCGTGAGACAGTTCGGTCCCTATCCGCTGCGCGCGCAGGAAATTTGAGAAGATCTATCCCTAGTACGAGAGGACCGGGATGGACGAACCTCTGGTGTGTCAGTTGTTCCGCCAGGAGCACCGCTGATTAGCTACGTTCGGAACGGATAACCGCTGAAAGCATCTAAGCGGGAAGCCGGCTTCGAGATGAGATTTCCATCCCTTCGGGGGAGAGGCTCGCAGCTAGACTACTGCGTTGATAGGCCGGATGTGGAAGAGGGGACTAAAGACCCTTGGAGCTGACCGGTACTAATAAGCCAATAATTTGATAACACTTCAGTTTGAATAAGCTGCTCTGCGTCCACTATGTGGTTCTCGATGTACGGTCGAGAACAACGCCCTCACCGGCTCATAAACGGGTGAGGGCTCTATAACTGAAAAATATAGAATCGATTCATCGAGAGGTGTTTCGGCGGCTATAGCGAGAGGGAAACGCCCGGTCACATTCCGAACCCGGAAGCTAAGACTCTCTGCGCCGATGGTACTGCAGGGGGGACCCTGTGGGAGAGTAGGACACCGCCGGACTTAACTTGG
>NZ_SOGU01000032.1:0-5632 GCF_004403275.1 Cryobacterium sp. TMT4-10 | reverse complement strand
GACCATCAGCATCGAGGAAGGCCCGCTTCTATGTGCGGAAGCGACCCGGAGTGGGGAATTTCAGTGAGCAGAACTGGGGAATTTCAGTGAGCGCCGTCACAGACGCAGACGGACCTCACGCCCGTCGTCGATCGAGTCCGGCGGCAAGTTCAGAATGCTCTCCCGCCTGACGACTACATCAACCTCATCCGACTGCTCGCCCGATTCACCGTAGCGCTGTGATCGCCAGCACCTAAGCAACGGTTCGTCAGCGGGACGTCCACGGACGTAGGTTGGCTACAATTCGCCGAAGTTCCGGAGTCTCGGGGGAGTGGCGTTTGGGAATGGCTGGCCGACGCCGTGGGCCCTGGCATTGGGGTCATGAACCAGCTCAGGAGCCCCCGTTGAGGCTGCGCCGACGCTGGGCCTCAGCCGACGAGCCGGCGTAGCTCGCGCACGGCCGCAGCCACCTCGTCGACCGGAGCGCGCGACTGCACCAGCCGCTCGACAACCGCGGCCTGCTCCGATCCGGGCCGGCGGTAGCTGCCCAACGCGCCGACGAGCTTGTGGGCGGCGGACTCGGCCTCGTCGGCCAGCACATCACCCGAGCGGTCTCCACCTCCGGCCTCGACGTACCGCTCGAGTGCCGCGACGCGCTGGTCGGCGAGGTACCCGTACCGCTCCCACATCTCGGCGAGGAAACCGTCGACCGCGTCGGTCACGGTCCCCATCCCAGCGACTCGGACACCAGACGCGGCAGCTCCATCGGGTCGAAGGGCTTCGCCAGCACGCCACGCACGCCCTCGGCCAGCCACCGCTCTCGCTCGGTGGCATCGGCCCGGGCCGTGAGCAGGAGTACCGGGATGTCGCGGGTGCGCGGGTCGGCCTGCAGCAGCGCATACGTTGTCGGGCCGTCGACGCGGGGCATCATAACGTCGAGAAGGACCGCGTCCGGCTGGGACGAGGCAACTATATCCAGTGCCTCCATACCGGAAGACGCCTCGATCACCCGCAGGCCACCGACTCGCTCAAGGCTGAGTCGGGCGACTGCGCGGATGTCCGGCTCGTCGTCGACGACGAGCACGCAGCGCGTCACGTCTCCTCCTTGCGCCGGAGGGGGCCGGGCCACGGCTCGTTCCGCGGCCTGCGCTGCGGCAGCACGACCGTGAACGTGGAGCCATGCCCGAGGATGCTGTCGACGTCGATGCGGCCGCCGTGCGCATGCACGATGCTTTGGCAGATGGCGAGCCCGAGGCCGCTGCCCTGCTTCTCGCGGGCGTCGCTCACGTCGACCTGCGCGAAGCGCTCGAAGATCTGCTCGACCCGGTCGGGCGGGATGCCACGGCCCTTGTCGCACACCTCGAAGCGGATCTCACCCTCTCGCATCCGGGCGGTGACGCGGACCGCGCTGCCGGAGTGGCTGAAGCGGACGGCGTTGCCCAGGAGGTTGACGAGCACCTGGGCGAGTCGGTCGGCATCGCCCCAGCAGATGTCGTCGGAGGTCTCCTGCTCCAGTCGGACGCCGGCCTGAGCGGCCATCCCTTCTACGGCTGCGAGCGCCAGCGCGACTAGGTCGCTCAGCCGGTGAGGACGGCGCACGACGTGCATGTGCCCCGCGGACAGGCGCTCGAGATCGAGGATGTCGGCCACGAGCCGACCGAGGCGGTCGGTGTTGGTGAGGGCGATGTCGACAAGCGACTGCACCTCGGGCGGCAGTTCGGCGACGACCCCGGCAGCGAGGAGGCCGAGCGAGCCGCGCATCGAGGTCAGCGGGGTGCGCAGCTCATGGCTCACCACCGAGACGAACTCGTCCTTGAGCCGCTCCACCTCCCGCCGCTGGCTGACGTCTTGGAAGACCAGCACTGCGCCAGCTGTCCGGTCGTCCTGCCGCAACGGCGCAAACGAAAGCTGCACCAGGAAGACCTCACCGTCCTGCCGACGGAAGGCGTCGTCCACGCCGACGAGCATCTGCTCGTCGCGCAGCGCCGCGCCGAGCGCACAGTCGTCGTCGCTGCACGAGCTGTCCTGGGGGTGCAGCAACTCGTGCAGCGGCTGGCCAAGCAGTTTTTCGGCCGGTGCCGCGAGCAGGTCGCACGCCGCGGGGTTGACGAGCGCCAGCCGGCCCTCCCCGTCCGTCGCGCAGATCCCGTCGCCCGCCGAACGCAGTACGGAGTCTGTGAGCCGCTGTGCCAGCTCAGCGGCAGCCAGCCGGCGCTGCACCTCCTCAGCGCCGAGCTCGAGCTCGGCCCAGGCGGACATGTCGGCCAGGACTTCCAGGTCCGCGCGGCTCCACGTGCGCGGCACGACGTCGAAGGCGCATAGCGTTCCCACAGCCTGCCCGTCCCAGCGCAGCGGGTAGCCGGCGTAGGCGCGCAGGCGAGGAGGGCCGACGACGAGCGGATTGTCACAGAATCGCGGGTCCGTGGATGCGTCGCCGACGAGCACCGGGGCGTCGTCCACGACGACGAAGTGGCAGAACGACGCGTCGTGATCCAGCGCGGGGTCGGTCTGTCCGGTGCAGGCCACGACCCACAGCCGCGTCTCGTCGACGAGATTGATGTAGACCACCGGCACGTCCAGCAGATGCTTCGCACGATCCACGATCCGGCGGAAGCGCTCCTGGCCCGGCTGGTCGAGCAGCCCTAGCGCCCGCAGCGCCTTGACGCGGGTGTGCTCGCGTGAGGTGGTCACGACGTACGGCTTGGGGAAGTCGTGTGGTGGGGCAGTGGCGGCGGGACCAGCGGCTCGTCCGCCGGGTGCTCGGGGTCGTTGGCCGCTGGACCGACAGCCGGCGCGGTGAGTCCGCCCTCCGGCGCCCCCCCTGTCCCGGCGGCCCGGGGCGTCACCTTCCAGGCCTTCTCGCGCATGGCTTGCTTCACCTGCGCGACGCGTGCGATGACGTTCTTGTACTCGGTGTAGAAGACCGAGGCAACCACGAGGTACAGCCAAAACCACGCCGTGCGGGAGCGGATCTCCGGATCGGCCTGGCGATACGCGAACAACGTCTGCCACGGCCCGACGCTGAGCGTGAAGATGGTCGTGAGGACGAACACCGGGACGAACCAGTCGAGGTGCTGCGGCCCGCCGGCGCGATGGGCGTAGAAGGCGATGAGCGGGAACATTTGGACGCTCAGCCAGGGGTAGACCTCGCGCCAGCCCAGCAGGAAGAAGAAGCCGAACCGCTGTCTGGGCGTGAGCCCGGGGTTGCGCAGCGCCCCGAAGAGGTGGCCCAGGGACACCTGGAACCACCCTTGCGCCCAGCGCATCCGCTGGTTCCACAGTGCCTGCAGCGTCGTCGGCGCCAACTCGCGGCTGATGAGGTACGGGTCGGAGCCGATCCGGTAGCCGGCTTCGACGACCCGCAGGGCAGAGTCGATGTCCTCGGTGAGCATCGAGCCGCGGAAGCGCGTCTCGCGCAGCAGCTGCGTGCGCCAGTAGCCGTTTGACCCGCCGAAGATGCCGAACTGGTGCAGCTTCGCCCGGCCGGGGTGGCTGACTGCGTAGATCATCTCGAACTCGACCGCTACGGTGCGCGCCACCCAGGAGGCGTCGCCGTTTCGTACCACCGGATGGCCCTGCACGACGTCGTACCCATCGGCCATCCAGCGGTAGGCGCGCACGAAGCTGTCTGCCGCGGGCAGGTGGTCGGCATCGAAGACACCAGCGAACTCACCAGTGACGATCTGCAGGGCGGCGTTGACGTTCTGCGCCTTGGACGTGCTCCCCTCCACCTTGAGCAGAGTGAAGCGCGTCTCGCGCTGCGCGAGCTCGCCGAGGACGCGCTCTACCGGGAGCGGGACGGGCGAGTTGTAGGCAAGCACGACCTGCAGGTCGCCGGGGTAGTTCACCCCCAGGAAGGCCTCGACGGTCTCCAGGACGGTCGCGGCCTCATTCGGCAGGTACGCCGCGATGACGGCACTCGCAGGCGGGTACGCCGGACCTCCGTCCTGCTCCTCTGGTGCGGGAGGCGGCTGCGCCGGGTTCAGGGCGAGCAGTCCTTCGACCCAGATCGCGATCCCTGTCACCAGCAGCGAGAAGACGACGACGAGGTAGGCGAACGGTGTGATGTCGAAACCCGCGCGGTCAGCCAACAGGTAGACGAAGTACGGCAGCACAATGCCTATGACGAACGTCAGCGCGACCTGGAACGGCGTGCGCAGCCGCTCGAGAAGCGGCCGAGGCTGGCGCGGTGCCGCGGCCTCGGCCTCGGCGAGCATCTCGGGACGGTACGCGATCGGCCGCAGATCGAGGTGCATCTGCGCGTGCTCGAGCGCCGCGCCGGCCTGCTCGACCGCCTGCTTGGCCGACTGGACGGCGTCGAGCGGGACGTATCCGACGAGCGGGGTAACGCTGACCTTTGAGCCCTCGACGTCCAGGCGGCGGCCGGCGAGGCGTTCGGAGAGTCCCTGCATCAGGTCGCGCACGTCGTCCGACGACGTCTCCGGCAGCAGCAGCCCGAAGCCGCCATCGGGGGTACGGCCGGCCGTCTCCAGCGGCGTGACCACGGCGCCGAGCACATCGGCGACCTGCCGCAACACCTCGTCGACCCCGCGCTCCCCGAAGCGCGCACGGATGCTCCCGGACTCGTTCAGCCCGAGCAGTGCCAAGTGCCCCGAGCGGCCACTGCGCAGCGCCCGCTCGCGCTCCCGGTCGAGCTCGTCCATGAACGTCGCGGACGAGGCCAGCCCCGTGCGGCGGTCAGTCTGCAGTCGGTCAGCAGGCACCGGCGGCCGTAGCCGCTTGGCGTCCACGCGAGCGACCAGGACCGGCAGGTCGAAGGGCTTGGTGATGTAGTCGTCCGCGCCGAGACGCATGCCGGACACCACGTCCGCGGCCTCCGCGCGGCTGGTGAGGAACAACAGGGGCAGGGAACGCAGCCGGGAGTCCTCGCGCAGTCGCTGCACGAGGGTGAAGCCGTCCATGTCCGGCATGTTGACGTCGGAGACGACGACGTCCGGGACCGCCTCGGCCAGTCTCTCCAGTGCCTCGGCGCCGCTGGAGGCCGTCGTGACGCGGTAGCCGGCTGCGAGGAGCCCTCGCGCGACCAGGCCCACGATCATCTCGTCGTCATCGACGACGAGCACCGCGCCCCGGTCGTCGGCTACTGCCCTACCCGTCATCGGGTTACTCCCGGTCAATAACTCCCCCTACGGCCTTCCGGCGCAGGACTGGAGCGACTGCGTGGTGCCTATTGAACTCTACAGGGGCACCCCCGCCACGAACTTCCGCTCGCGCGAAGTCGGGCACGGTCGCTGGTCACTAGACGGGGCGGCCGTGGGAATGATTGATCGACTACCGAACACTGCCCATTGGCGCAACCTTGAGCGTCCACAGCTCCGAATCGGATCGGGTTGGCCTTGAAGGTTTACGCTCAACAGGTGTTGTGCGCACAAGACTCCCTTCCGCCTCGCCTTCGCCGCGTACTCGTCGCCGGCGTCTCCGGCGTAGGAAAGTCGACGCTCGCGTCACGGATCGCAGCGATCACCGGCGGACAGCACACCGAGATCGACTCGCTCTATCACGGCCCCGGCTGGGCGCTACGGGAAAATTTTCTCTAGGAGCGTGTGTCAGTAACGCCTATTCGAAGTTGATGCGACGAGATCCGGGCCGATTTGGCCGCAGCGGGCGGGGCGTTGCTGTGGCGGTCGTCGTG
>NZ_SOGU01000057.1:0-5596 GCF_004403275.1 Cryobacterium sp. TMT4-10 | reverse complement strand
CCCGGCCGCTGCCCCGGCCGCTGCCCCGGCCGCCCGCGGGCGCATCGGCCGGATGGGGCGCCGCGGCGACACGAGCGGGCCGCGCGCGAAGTTCAGCCAGCTGCTCCCCTACCTGCTCGAGCACAAGAAGGTGCTCGGCTTCGTGATCGTCCTGAGCATCCTCGGCGCGCTCGCCAGTCTCGCCCAGCCGCTTCTGGTCAGCCAGGTCATCACCACCGTGCAGAAGAGCCAGCCGCTGGATGGCCTGGTCTGGGCGCTGATCGCGCTCGTGATCGTCTCCGGCCTGATCAGCGGCTACCAGCACTATCTGCTGCAGCGCACCGGCGAGGGGGTCGTGCTCTCCAGCCGCCGCAAACTGATCGGCCGGATGCTGCGCCTCCCGATCAGCGAATTCGACACCCGCCGCACCGGGGACCTGGTGTCCCGGGTCGGCTCGGACACCACCCTGCTGCGGGCCGTGCTCACCCAGGGCCTCGTCGAAGCGATCGGCGGGTCGCTCACTTTCGTCGGTGCCCTGATCGCGATGCTCGTGATCGACCCGGTGCTGCTCGGACTGACCGTGCTCGTGATCGCCGTGTCGGTGGTCGCCGTCACACTGCTGTCGCAGCGCATCCGTACCGCCAGCCTCGCCGCCCAGGCCAAGGTCGGCGACCTGGCCGCCAGTGTCGAGCGCGCCATCAGCGCCGTGCGCACCGTGCGCGCCTCCAACGCCACCGACCGGGAGGTCGCGGCCGTCGAAGAAGACGCCAAGGGAGCCTGGCGGATGGGCATCCAGGTCGCCAAGATCTCGGCGCTGGTCGTGCCGATCGCGGGCATCGCGATGCAGGTGTCCTTTCTGGTCGTGCTGGGCGTCGGCGGTTTCCGCGTCGCCAGCGGCGCGATCACGATCGCGAACCTGATCGCGTTCATCCTGTTCCTGTTCCTGATGATCGTGCCGCTCGGCCAGGCGTTCGGGGCCATCACCTCGGTGAACGCGGCGCTCGGCGCACTGGGCCGGATCCAGGAGATCATCGACCTGCCCGCCGAGGACCAGTTCGACCGCGACATCGCGCCGCTGGCCATGACGGTCGGCGCCGCGAACGAATCGGTGCGGCCGGATGCGCCGGCGATCTCGTTCGAGAACGTGCACTTCGGGTATGCGGTCGCGGCTCCGGAGTCGGCGGATGCGGCGTCTGGCGCCGGTACTGCGCCTGCTGGTGCTGAATCAGGTGCTGACTCTGGTTCTGAATCTTCGGCTTCGGAGCCCGGGTTCGTCGTGCCGCCCATTCTCGAGGCCGCCATCGTCGTGCCCACCGTGTTCGAGGAGGTCCTGGCCGAACCCGACCTGATCGACGCCGATCTGGACGCGGCGGATCGCGAGTCCCCGGAGCGCGGGGCCGCGGAACGGGCGGCCGAGCGCGCCGACGCCGAGGCCGCCGGCGAACCCCGCCCGGTCCTCCGCGGCGTGTCGTTCAGCGCCCCGCGCGGACTGCGCACCGCGCTGGTCGGCCCGTCCGGCGCCGGGAAGAGCACGATCCTGGCCCTGATCGAGCGCTTCTACGATCCGACCGCCGGGGTCGTGCGCCTGGGCGGTCTGGACATCCGTACCCTCGACCGCGCCGCGCTCCGCTCCCAGATCGGTTATGTCGAGCAGGACGCGCCCGTGCTGGCCGGTTCGCTGCGGGACAACCTCACCCTGTCGACGCCGGACGCGACCGACGAGGAGTGCATCGCGGTGCTGCACGCGGTGAACCTGACCGAGGTGCTCGACCGTGACCCCGCCGGCCTAAACGCTGCGGTCGGCGAGTCCGGCGTCATGCTCTCCGGCGGCGAACGCCAGCGGCTCGCGATCGCCCGGGCGCTGCTGGCGGCCCCGCCGATCCTGCTGCTGGACGAGTCCACCTCGAGCCTCGACGGCGTCAACGAGCAGAAGATGCGGGCCGCGATCGACGCGGTCGCCGTCGACCGCACCCTGATCGTGATCGCGCACCGCCTGTCGACCGTGGTCGATTCCGACCAGATCGTGGTGCTCGACCACGGCCAGGTCATCGGCACCGGCACGCACTCCGAGCTGGTGGCGTCCACCCCGCTCTACCGCGAGCTGGCCAAGCACCAGCTGCTCGTCTAGCGCCCCCTGGTCTCGGGACTCGGCCCGTACGAATGGCCTGAACCAATTCGACGGAGATTTTGCTCTAGAACGCCGGTTTCGGGCCTGAAACGCCCGATTCGGCCAAAATCTCCGTCGAATTGGTCAGCCGGGCGGCCGGGTCCGGTTCGGCTGGCCAATGAACGAGCGGGCGCCTACGGGCGGGCGAAGCGCAGGGTGACCAGCTGGAAGGGACGCAGCTCGAGGGCCAGCGCGGGACCGTCCGCCGAGAGCGTGGCGGCGCCGGCGGCCAGGGGGCGTTCCAGGAGATCGGTTTCGGTCACATCCGTCGCCTCGAAATGACGGATGACCCGCGCCCGCGCCCGCGACCCGTGCGCCTCGTAGAGCCGCACGATCAGATCCCCGCTGCGGTCCTCGGCCAGCTTGACCGCCTCGACCACCACCGCCGGGTTGTCGACCTCGATCAGATGTTCCACGCGGGCGGCACTCACCCCGTCCACCGTGCGCAGCGGCCGGTTGAGCCGGTAGCCCTCCGCGACCGCCTCGGGGATGCCGGCGCCCACCCGCAGCGACACCCGCAGTTCGTGGCGCCCCTGGTCGGCGGCGGGGTCCGGGAACACCTCCGCGCGCAGCAGCGACAGCCGCACGGTCGTCCGGGTGCGGCCGTCCGGGCCGGTCGACCGGCCGATGTCGTGGCCGTAGGTCGAGTCGTTGGCCACGGCCACCCCGTAGCCGGGCTCGCCCACGTGCACCCAACGGTGGGCGACCGTCTCGAAGCGGGCGGCGTCCCAGGACGTGTTGGTGTGCGTGGCCCGGAACACGTGACCGAACTGAATCTCGGATGCCGCCCGGTCGGCGTGCAGATCCAGCGGGAACGCCAGTTTCAGCAGCTTCTGCTTCTCGTGCCAGTCGATCTCGAGGTGCAGGTCGATCGCCGGCGACCCGGCCGCGAGGGTGATCCGCTCCACCAGGCGGGAGGAGCCGAAGGTGCGCGTGACCCGAACGCTGACTTGCTCAGGCGCATCGGCGAACACCTCCACGGACTCGGCCGCGCTGAGGTCCACCGTGTTGCGCTTGTAGTGCTCGTCGATGTCCCAGGCGTCCCACTGGGTGGGGGTGTCCCGGTGCAGCTGGAGCAGGTTGCCGCGCGCGCCGCGGGGCATCAGCTCCCGGGCCGCGGCGAGGTCGACCACGGAGGAGAAGAGCCCGTCAGCGTCGATCGTGACGGCCACGAGGCCGTTGTCGAGCACGAGGCCGGCGGGCGAGCGGCGCACCGTGGCGCGGGGTGCCGGCGGGGTGCTGACGGCATCCGTCTCGGTCGCCTCGCCACCCCCAGCCCCGATATGCCTCCGACGGAATATGGCCCGGCGTTGAGCGTGACCGCGCCGTCACCGGCCCCGCACATCTGCCGCGCCGACACCTCGATCAGGGTGGTGAGGGCATCCGCGACGGCGGCGTAGTTGCGCTCCGCCTCCTGGTGCACCCACGCGATCGACGAGCCCGGCAGGATGTCGTGGAACTGCTGCAACAGCACGGTCTGCCAGGCCTGCTCGAGCGCGTCGTACGGGTACTCGGCGCCCGACGAGACGGATGCCGCGCACGCCCACAGCTCCGCCTCCCGCAGCAGGTGCTCGCTGCGGCAGTTGCCGCGCTTGGTGCGGGCCTGCGAGGTGTACGTGCCGCGGTGGAACTCGAGGTAGAGCTCCCCCGACCAGACCGGCGGCTCGGGGTACTCCGCCTCGGCCGCCTCGAAGAAGCGCCGCGGTGTCGACAGCTCTACCGTGGGCGAACCCCCCAGCGACGCGGTGCGGCGGGCGGCGGCGATCATCTCCTCGGTCGGACCGCCTCCCCCGTCGCCCCAGCCGAACGGCACGAGCGAGGTGTTGGCCGCGCCCTTTTCGGCGTACTGGCGCTCGGCCCGGGCCAGTTCCTCCCCCGACAGCTGCGCGTTGTAGGTGTCCACCGGCGGAAAGTGGGTGAAGATCTGCGTGCCGTCGATCCCTTCCCAGCGGAAGGTGTGGTGCGGCATCAAGTTGGTCTCGTTCCAGGACGTCTTCTGGGTCAGGAACCAGCGGGACCCGGCTGCCACCATGATCTGCGGCAGCGCGGCCGAATAGCCGAACGAGTCCGGCAGCCAAACCTCGAGCGGTTCCACCCCGAATTCCTCGATGAAGAAGCGCTTCCCGGCCACGAACTGCCGCGCCAGCGCCTCCCCGCCGGGCATGTTCGTGTCCGACTCCACCCACATCCCGCCGACGGGCACGAACCGGCCGGCCGCGACCTGCGCCTTCACGCGGGCGAACAATTCGGGGTAGTGCTCCTTGAGCCAGGCGTATTGCTGGGCGGATGAGGCGGCGAACGCGAAATCCGGATTCTCCTCCATCAGGGACAGCACGTTCGAGAACGTGCGGGCCACCTTCCGCACCGTCTCCCGAACCGGCCAGAGCCAGGCGCTGTCGATGTGCACATGCCCCACCGCGTGCAGCCGGTGCGCGCTGGCGTTCGCGGGGCGGGCGAGCACCGCGGCGAGGGCGGCCCGGCCGAGTCCGGCGGTGCCGGCCACGTCGTCGGGGTCCATCGCGTCGATACAGCTCTCGAGCGCCCGCCGGATCTCCGCCCGCCGGGCCAGCCCGACCGGCAGCTCCCGCATCAGCCCGGTCAGGGTCCAGAAGTCCTGGGAGAGTTGCCACACGGCCTCATCCCGGAGGGCGAGGTCCACCCGCTTCAGCCGGTAGATCTGATCGGTCCCGGCCGTGGCCGGGTCGCCCTGGTCGGTGGCCACGAACGTGAACCCGGAGGTGACGTCCGGGTTGGCGGCCGCCTCGATGTACAGGTCGACCTGTCCGCCGGGCCGGGCCCGGAGCGGCACGCTGCGGTTTCGCGGTTCGACCGCCTTGAGGATGATCCCGTCCGGGGTCCAGACCAGCCCCTCCGCCTGGAACCCGGGCGTCGCCCGGCTGAACCCGAGGTCGACGACGAGTTCGACGCGGGTGCCGGCCTCCCCCGCCCACTCGGCGGGCACCGTCCCCGTCACGTGGAACCAGGTCGTGCCCCACGGCCGGCCCCAGGCCCGGCCCGTGCCGAACGCCGTGTAGGACTGGCGCACGGCCTCGCTGAAGGGCACCCGGGCATCCGTCACCGACCAGGCGTCGACCCGCAGCGGCACGGATGCCCGGTGCACCGCCGGGCGCAGCCGCTCCCGAACGAACCGGTCGATGCGTTTCTCCACGAGCGCGCCGTCGTCATGCATGGGAACCTGCGACTTCCCGCCGGGACCCCGCCCGACTGGCAGCATTTTACGACCGTCCCCCGCCCGGCACCCAAACCTTTTCGCCGCCCCGAGAACCAATTCGACGGAGATTTTCGGTTCTGAAGCGGTTCAGACCAGCCAAACCGGCTTTTTAGCGCCAAATCTCGGCTCTCCTGCTGCATCTGTGGGTCTTTCGGAGCGCCTTAACGGCCGCACGCCGCTTCCTGTCTAGGTTTCTGACTGTCAAGGAAAGAAACTTT
>NZ_SOGU01000050.1:0-5341 GCF_004403275.1 Cryobacterium sp. TMT4-10 | reverse complement strand
GGTCCGGGGGTCCGGGGGCCGGGGCGCGGGGCGCGCGGGTCCGGGGCACAGGGGCCCGCGGCGCACGGCGCGGTTGCGCAGCGGGCAGAGCGCGCTACAGGGTGTCGAAACGGGCGAGCGCGTCGGCATCCGTCGCATGGGTCATCGCGCGGCGGGCGGTGTCCAGGGCGGCGACCGGGTCGGCCTCCGCGGTGGCCAGGCTCAACTGCCGTTCCGCCTCGGCGAGGCGGGTGCGGGCGGGCGACCCGACGCGTCCGGGGTGCGCGGCGATGAAGTCGCGGGTGACCCTGATCTGGCTGCGGGCGGCCAGGAGCGCGCCGATCAGCGCCCCGCGGGCGTTCTCCAGCCGCAACTGGCGGTTGCGGGCCTCGGAGCGGGTCACGTCCAGGCCGCCGATCGCTTCCCGCAGCCGAGCCAGGTCGGCCGCCGGATCGCTCAGGCGCGACGGATGCCGGAGCTCGCCGACCACCCGGTCGGACACCGCGATCACACGGTTGAGTTCGGTGCGCGCCTCGGTCTCCTCGTGGGTGTCCCGCAGCCGGCGCGCCTCGGCCAGCTCGGCGTCGGCATCCACGAGGGCCCGGGTCAGCGAGGCGAAGCCGATATGCAGCTGGTCCTCGCCGGTTTCGATCGCGTCGAGGAGCTTGCCGGCGCGGTAGAGACCGTGCTCGGCCTCGCGCAACTGGTCGCCCACGGGTTCGGAGGAGGCCCGGTCGAGCCGCGCGGCGGCGGCATCCGTGGCCAGCCTGGCCTCGTCCAGGGCGGCCTGCGCACGCACCACATTGCCGCTGATCGGGGCGAGGGCCGATGGGGCATAGGTCGCGCCGAGCCGTTTGAGGCTGGCCTCCCCGGCCTTGACCCGCTCGGCGACCCGGGTGAGGCGCCGGCGCAGCTGATCGAGCAGGTGGGGCGCGTCACGTTCGAGGCCGCGGCGGCTGGAGAAGTCGCGGTCCTGCTCGGTCAGTCGCTTCGTGGCCTCGTCGGCGAGCACGATGATCTGCTCGGTCCAGTGGCGGCGTTCGCTCTCGCTCTCCGGCTCGCTGTCGTCGAGTTTCTGTTGCAGGGCGAAGGCGTCGCGCACCTGCCGGCGGGAGGCGTCGTGCGCCGCGGCGAAGTCATGGGTGGCGTTCTGCCCGAACTGCGCCTCCGCGAAACCGAGTTCGTCGGCGGTGGCCTGGACCACGTCGTCCGCGCGAACCAGCGCGATGGAGGCCGCCCGCACCCGCCCGTCCGCCAGGGAGCGGTCTTCCCGGGCGTGCGTCCGGCCGCGGCGGCGGGCAAGCGCCCCCAGCAGCACCACGATCGCGCCCGCCCCGCCGAAGACGACCGCCGAAGGCACCCACCACAACTCGCCTGTCATGCTCGAAGTCTAATCAACGGATGCCGGCGCGACAGGGCGGCCTCACTGGCACTCTGCTCTGAAAATCGCCGATCCCGCCGACAATCGCCGGCGCACCGGGCCGCGTCGGCGCATCCGTGCGGCCGCACACCCGGCGGCTCCGTGCGGCCGCACACCCGGTGCCTCGTGGCCACTCGTCGCCGCTCGCGCCCACTCGCCCCCCACCCGCGCCCCACCCGCGCCGAAGTCGCCACTTCCGGTCGACTTCGACAGGTGTGTGCGGCGAACTCGACCGCAAGTGGCGAACTCGGCGAAGGTGGACCGGGACGAACTGGCGCGCGGAGTGCGAGCGAACGCGGCAGGCAGGCGCGGGACCCGGCGCATCCGTGCGGCTACACCCGGCGACCCGCGCCGAAGTCGCCACTTCCGGTCGACTTCGACAGGTGTGTGCGGCGAACTCGACCGCAAGTGGCGAACTCGGCGAAGTATGGCGCGGGTGAGTGCGGCACGAGGATAGCTGGGGCGGTTACAGGCGGCGCATCTGCCGCCGGATCACGTCGTAGTCGTGCCGGGAGAGCTGCAGCAGGCCCCGCCGCAGCCGGTAGCCCCAGTTCGGATCGTCGCGGGTGAACTCGAGCACCGAGAGCAGCGGCCGGATCGAGGTGGCGATGGCATCCGGGTCGTAGTCGACGCGGCGGCGCCACGGCCGGTAGGAGGTGGGGGCGGCGGACTCGCCCTGGTGCACGAGCCCCGGGGCGATGCGCCCGATGGCGGTGAACTCGCGGAGCCGGTCGCCGTCGAGGTCGGTTTTCGGCGAGTAGTAGACCATCCCGTCGGACTCGCCCATGTCTTCGAGCGCCGCACGCGCGCTGTGGCGGGCCTGCACGAGCCCCACCGAGACGGCGCGCAGCACGTGTTCGCGTGACGCGACGCCCAGCCAGTATCGAATTGCCACCCTCTTAGTTGTACTGCATGCCGAAGCACAACAGACTGGGGTCATGCGCGTTCTTCTGAAAGAGATTCTCGACTGTTCCCCGGATGCCGCCTGGCGCGCCCTGCGGAGCCCCGCCGTGTTCCGGGAGGTGAGCTCCCCCGTGGTGAGCGTCGAATCCCTCGAGGCGGACGGCTTCCCCACGGCCTGGGAACCGGGTGAACACCCGGTCAGCATGACAGCGCTCGGCCTGGTGCCGATGGGTGACCAGGTGATCCGCCTGGCGATGGCGACGACCCGCCCGGACGGGGTGCGCATTCTGCGCGACACCGGGCGCGGCGTGTCCGGCGCCCTGGCCGCGGTCACGCTGTGGGACCACCGGATGGCCGTGGCCCCCGACCCGGCCGGCACCGGCAAGACCCTCTTCCGCGACCAGCTGATCTTCCGCACCGGCGCCCTCACCGTCGCCAGCTGGCCGGTGTTCTGGGCCCTGTGGCAGTGGCGGATGCGCCAGCTGAAGCGCCTCGCGCCGACCTGGCAGCTCGACCTCGGCGTCGATGTGCAGCCGTCCCCCGAGCAGGCCGGGCAGGCCTCGGCCGGGCAGGCCCCGGACGGGCAGGCCCCGGCCGGGCAGACCCCGGCCGAGCAGACCCCGGCCGAGCAGGCCCCGGCCGGGCAGGCCCCGGCCGAGCAGGCCCCGGCCGAGCAGGCCCCGGCCGACTCGGTCCCCGACACCGGCGTGACCCAGTGAGCACCACCCTCGGCGCCCTGCAGGTGGCCGACTGGCGCCGGCGGGTGTTCGGGCTGTACGCCGGCGTGCGCCAGATCAGCGCGCACGACCCGGCCGCCGGCCACGAGCTGTGGCGAAGCGGTCGCGACGACCTGTTCGCGGGACATCCGTCGTCGCCTCTGCTGCCCGACGACCGAGCGGTCTTCACCGGGCTGCCGGTCGCCGCGTACGACCCCGACTGGCGGTTCGAGGTGGAGGTGCACCGGGCGGAACAGCCGGTGCACATCGCCGTCGACACCGGTACGGACGGCAAGGTGCCGTTCGACCTGGTCGGCTCGGTGCGGCTGCCCTACCTGGGCGCGATCGACCTGTGGCGGCTCTCCTGCTACGGCGGCGGGCTGTTCCTGCCGTTCCGGGACGGGCTGGCCGGCAAGCCGGGTGGGACCTACGGCGGCGGCCGCTACCTTCTCGACACCGTGAAGGGGGCCGACCTCGGGGCCGGCGCCGACGACAACACCCTCATCCTCGACTTCAATTTCGCCTACAACCCGTCCTGCGCGTACGACCCGATGTGGGCCTGTCCCCTGCCCCAGGCCGGCAATATCGTGACCGCTGAGGTGCCCGTCGGGGAGCTCTCCCCGGGTGAGGAACGCCACCCGGCGCAGCTGCACAGCCGGGCGTTCGACCCGGAGGCTTGACAGCATCCGCTAGACTGAAGGCTTGCGAGTGCGTAGTTGCGCTCGCTGCGTCGTAGAACGCCCTCTTCTTATTGCGGCCACCCACTCGTGGGCCGGCCGGATTTTTCGAATGAAACCTTCTTACGGCGAACGGATGTGCCCATCGGCACCTTCGCCATGTGAATCCTCTTTGGTCTCCGAGTTACCGCCCTTGCGGAACGGATACCGGGGGAATCTGATGCCCGAAAGGCACCACTTTGTCTGAAATTTCGTCCTTTAGCGCGCTTGGCGTGCCGGCCCCTCTCGTCTCCGTCCTGACGAGTCAGGGTATCGACAGCCCCTTCCCGATCCAGATCGACACCCTGCCCGACACCCTCAACGGTCGCGACGTTCTCGGCCGCGGCAAGACCGGCTCGGGCAAGACGCTCGCGTTCGCGCTGCCCATGGTGTCGCGCCTTGGCGGCAAGCTCGCCGGCGGCAAGCGCCGCCCCGGTCGTCCGCTGGGCCTGATCCTCGCCCCGACCCGCGAGCTGGCCACGCAGATCACCAACGCACTCACCCCGCTGGCCGAGGCCTACGGCCTCAACACGACCACCATCTTCGGCGGCGTCTCGCAGGGCCGCCAGGTCTCCGCGCTCAAGGCGGGCGTCGACATCGTCGTGGCCTGCCCCGGCCGCCTCGAAGACCTGATGAAGCAGGGCTTTATCAGCCTGGACGCCGTCGAGATCACCGTGCTCGACGAGGCCGACCACATGGCCGACCTGGGCTTCCTGCCCGTCGTCACGCGCATCATGGACAAGACGCCCAGCAGCGGCCAGCGCCTGCTGTTCTCGGCCACGCTCGACAACGGCGTGGACAAGATCGTGCGCCGCTTCCTGCACAACGAGGTCATGCACTCGGTCGACGAGGCCAACAGCCACGTCTCCGCGATGACCCACCACGTGTTCGAGATCGACGGCGTCGAATCGAAGAAGGCGCTCGTCGAGAAGCTGGCCAGCGGTTCCGGCCGCCGGATCCTCTTCATGCGCACCAAGCACCAGGCCAAGAAGCTCGCCAAGTCGCTCACCGACGCCGGGATCCCCTCCGTCGACCTGCACGGCAACCTCTCGCAGGTGGCTCGTGACCGCAACCTCGCGGCGTTCAGCGCCGGCGACGTGAAGGTGCTCGTCGCCACGGATGTCGCGGCCCGCGGCGTGCACGTCGACGACATCGAACTCGTCATCCACGTCGACCCGCCGGCCGAGCACAAGGCGTACCTGCACCGCTCGGGCCGCACCGCCCGCGCCGGCAGCGCCGGTGACGTTGTGACCCTGGTCCTCCCCGAGCAGCGTCGCGACACCGACGCACTCCTCCGCAAGGCCGCCATCAAGGTGTCCCCGCAGCGCGTGACCGCGAGCTCCCCGGCCGTGGACGCCCTCGTCGGCGACGTCGCCGCCTACGTCAAGCCGGTCCCCCGCGTCGAGCAGCCGCAGGGCCAGTCCCAGGGCGGCCGTTCGCAGGGCGCCAACGCCCAGCGCAAGCGCGTCAACCGCGACGAGCGTGACGGCGGCGGACGCGGCGGCCAGGGCAACGGCCGTGGCGGACGCGGCGGCGATGCCGCGCCGGCCGGCGGAGCGCGCCAGGAGCGTTCGGGCCGCCCCGCGGCATCCGGTCACAGCCACGCC
>NZ_SOGU01000010.1:0-5268 GCF_004403275.1 Cryobacterium sp. TMT4-10 | reverse complement strand
GTGGTGAGGCGGGGCAGGTGGTGAGGCGGGGCGGGCGGTGAGGCGGGGCAGGCGGCGAGGCGGGGCAGGCGGTGAGGCGGGGCAGGTGGTGAGGCGGGGCAAGGGCGAGGCGGCGGGCGGCGCGAGCGTCGCGCGGCGCGTGCGGCGACGGATGCCCCGAGTCAGCCGAACATGTTGAGCATCAGCCGGGACTCCTCGAGCGCCTCGACCTCGTGCGGCAGCCCGGCGTCGAGGCGCAGCAGTGCGCCGGGCACGAGCCGGGTGACCTTTCCGCCGGCGGTGACCCGAAGGCATCCGTCGAGGGCCTGCATCAGCAGGATCGTGGGCGCCGTGTGCTGCTTCAGCACGTGACCCGACTCGAATGTCAGCACGACCACGCGAACACCGGGGGAGTTGAGCACCCGGGTGTGGCCCAGACCGCCGGGCTCGACGACGGCGTCGGCACGCACATTCGAGGCAAAGGTGAGGGGCGGGGGTGAGGTGGCCATGCCCGTTACGGTAGTCCTCCACGGATGCCGCGGCGAACCTTCCCTCCGCCGGCGCAGGTTCTATCCCCCGCCGGCTTCCCCAACTTGCGCCGCGAGCGGATCATGGTTCGACGGGCCCGCGCCCGCCCGGAGCGCCCGCAGAAGCACGCAGAATCAGGGGGAAGGATGCCGATGACCGTACTCAGTGCCGGGATACTGCTCTACCGCGTCACGGAAGCCGGGGCCCTGCAGGTCTGGATCGCGCACATGGGCGGGCCGTTCTGGGCGCACAAGGACGAGCGGGGGTGGTCGATCCCCAAGGGCGAATACGCCGCCGGGGAAGACCCCTTCGCCGTGGCGAAGCGCGAGTTCGAGGAGGAGGTCGGCGTGCCCGCTCCGGAGGTCGACTACGCCGAATTGGGGGAGTTCAGACAGCCGTCCGGCAAGGTGATCACGGTCTTCACGGCCGAAGCCGACGCCGCTTTTCGGGTCGACCGCATCATCAGCAACACGTTCCCGCTCGAGTGGCCCCGCGGCTCGGGGCGGGTGCGAGACTTCCCTGAAATAGATGACGCCCGCTGGTTCACGGCAACGGATGCCCGCGCCAGGCTCGTGCGCGGACAGGTCGTCGTGCTCGACGCGCTCGAACAGCGGGTGTGCCCCGGAGACACGGTGACCGGCGGCGAGTGACGGCCCCTTTGGGGGGTCGCAAATATTCCGGCCGGTGTCGGAGACCGCTGCTAGGTTCGGTGTAAGAGAAGGCCGCTGGGGGACTGAACGTGAACTCGAAAGAGGTGGTGGGTGACATGGTGTCCACGTCGGCGCCGGTCCTGAACTCGGTGTCGACCCTGCCGGCCGATCCGGCACTCGCGACACCGCTCCCGACACCGCTCCCGACACCGCTCGCGACACCGCTCGCGACACCGCTCCCGACACCGCTCCCGACACCGCTCGCGAAACCATTCGCGAAACCGCTCCGGACCCCCTCCGCCCTCGCGACAGTCGTTCTCCCGACGGTCGAGGACCTCCTCCGTGCCTGCGAACGGTCGAGCGCCGAGGGGCGCCACCGTGAGGGCGCCGCCCAGGCCGAGGAAATCCTGGCGCGACCGGATGCGAGCGCGGTGCAGCAGGCGCAAGTGCGCGAACTGCTGGCGCTGCACCGGCTGCGGCTGGGGGATTTCAAGGAAGCCGTGCAACAGGGCCTCCTGGCGCTGGAAGCCCTGACCAGCAGCGGCGACCTGCTCCGGCAGTCGAAGGTGCACTGTACCCTGGCGCTGGCCTTCACCGACACGGGCTTGAAGGAGCAGGCACTTCAACACGTCCTGGCCGCGATCGAAGCCGCCCGGGACTGCGGCAACACGACCGCCGAGTTCTGGGCGCTCAGCCGGTCCTCCACCGTGCACGGCTCCATGGGCGACCTCGCGCGCGGAGTCGAGCTTGGCCGTCAGGCACTGGCCCTGTCCCGCACCCTCGACGACCCCGAAGTCAACTTCGTCGCCCTGAACAACCTGTCCGACAGTTGCCTGGAGGCCGCTCGGGTTCAGCGCGTCCAGGGCTTGAACCCGTCTCCGACGCTGCACTGGGGTCTGTCCCTGGTGCGGGAGGCGGTTGCGGTCGCCCACGCCCAGGGGCACACCTTCTTCGAGACCATCGCCCTCACCAACCTCGTCAGCATCCTGATCGAGCTCGACGAGCACGACGAGGCCCGTGAGCAGGCCGGCCGGTCCAAGGCGCTGGCGAACGTCAACGGTTTTCACAATCTCGAGGTGAACAACGACGCACAGCTGGCCGAGGTGGTGCGGGCCGAGGGCCACCTCGACGACGCCACCGCGATGATGGAAGCCCAGCTCGCCGACCCCTCTCTCGACAACGACCCGCCCCTTCTGATCCGGCTGCACGAATCTCTGTTCGAGATGCACAAGGAAAGCGGGCGCTTCGAGCGAGCCCTGGCGCACCACGAGAAGCTGCACGCCCTGACGTTGAACATGACGACGCAGACGGCCGAGATCCAGTCCCAGATGCTGATCAATACCATGGGGATCGAGCAGGCCAACCATGAGGCGGAGCGTTCGCAGCTCGAGGCGGAGATGCTGCGCATCCGTGCTGAGGAATTGGAACAGCAGGCCAACACCGACCCGCTCACCAGGCTGCCGAACCGGCGGGCGCTGGACCGCGAGCTGCCCAACCTGATGGATCGTGCGCAGGATCTGGCCCAGCCCTTGTGCGCGGCCATGATCGATATGGACCACTTCAAACGGGTCAACGACGTCCACGGGCACGGCATCGGCGACCAGGTCCTGGCCGAGATGGCCACCCTGCTGCGGGGCGTCACCCGCGAAAGCGACCTGGCCGTGCGCGTGGGCGGCGAGGAGTTCCTGCTCGTCCTGGCCGACACCAGCCCCGCGCAGGCCGAAAAAGTCTGCGAACGCCTCATCGCCTCGGTGCGCGGGTTCGCCTGGGGCGACCTGGCCGAGGGACTGGCCTGCACGGCGAGCGTCGGTCTGGCCGCCCGACAGACCTCGGAGAGCGTGGCGCAGTGGCTCGCTCGCGCCGACGCGGCCTTGTATGCCGCCAAGAACGGCGGCCGCGACCGGGTCGTCGCCGCCTGAGCCATGACGTCACAGACCCCGACCATGGGTGAGCAGCGCGCGGCCCGATCGGTGATCGAGGAACTGCTGCGGCAGCAGAGCACCACGCCGGCCCGCAACGGCTTCAGCCGGCTCTTCGGCTACTCCCCGCTCGGCGACGACAGCGTCAGCTGGTACCTCGGCGCGAAGGGCGAACTCGAGGTCGGCGGCATCCTCGCCACGCTTCCGCCCGACTGGACGGCCTTCCACGCCCTGCCGATCGGCAAGAAGGGCGCCGACATCGACCACCTCGTCATCGGCCCCGGCGGCCTCTTCACCCTCAACACCAAGAACCACTCCGGCAAGGGCGTCTGGGTCGCCGGCCGCACCCTGATGGTCTCCGGCCACCGGGTTCCCCACATCCGCAACGCCGAGCACGAGGCCGACCGGGTCACCAAACTGCTGCGAGAACGGATGCCGCGCCTCGCGGCCGCCCAGCCCGTGATCGCGCTCGTGAACCCGAAGTCGCTCACCGTCAAGTCCACGCCGGAACGGGTGAAGGTCGTCACCGCTCCCGGGCTGCGGCGCTGGCTGATCACGCAGCCCGTCTCCATGGGACCCGCCGAGCTGGCGAACCTCGCCGCGATCATCGATGACCCCGCGACCTGGCCGACCCCGGTATTCCCGCCAACGGAGCATCCGTTCGCGCAGTTCGCGGTCCTCGACGCCGAGGTGCGGCAGGCCAGGGTGCGGCGCACCCTGTGGAAGTTACTGGGCGCCGTCGTGGCGGCGGCCGTGGCGGTCTCGGTCGGACCGCCCCTGCTGACCGCGGTCCTGACCGCCTTCATGGGCTCCGCCACGAACCCGTAGCCGTCACGTGGTCGTCCCGCGGCCGTCCCGCGGCCGTCCCGCGGTGGCCGGGGGGCAGCGGCCCGGGGGCAGTAGCCCCCCGATGCCCGCCAAGCCAATGGCACGGAGCTCCCGTGTGGCCAACTCAGGAAAACCACTTCGGAATGCCCGAATCCGGCCGGTTTCGGCCTGTTTTCTGGGGAATCA
Organism: Cryobacterium sp. TMT4-10; assembly: GCF_004403275.1. Taxonomy (NCBI): domain Bacteria; kingdom Bacillati; phylum Actinomycetota; class Actinomycetes; order Micrococcales; family Microbacteriaceae; genus Cryobacterium; species Cryobacterium sp. TMT4-10. The sequence goes on along the minus strand of NZ_SOGU01000010.1, from coordinate 1,178 downwards.
CCTGAGTTAGCCACAACCCACCGCGCCAACGGGGCCCGCGGCGCCGGTGAGCGAGGCTGGCCGGGATGCGCCGCGCCCACCCGGCAGCTTCCCCTCGCGGCAGATCACCGCCGGCAGATCACGGCCGGTCGGGCGCCGCTGTCCCTCGAAGAAGGCGGAGCAGCAACCCGCATTTCGCCCGTATTCTCATATGGGGGGAATGAGCCCGAGCAGCATCCGGCGACGGCGTTGTCGCGGGCACGCCACGGCTCACTGCATGCCCCCAACGGACCTTACCCGGGGGAACGCTTGAAACGTACGTCTGCTCAATTGGATCGCGCCGCCGGCGTGATGCTCGGCATGGCCTGCGGCGATGCCCTCGGTGCCGGCTACGAATTCGGCCCGCCCCTCGCGGCCGATGCCTCCGTCACGATGAAGGGCGGCGGCGGGTTCAACTGGGCCCCCGGCGAGTGGACCGACGACACCTCCATGGCCGTTCCGATCCTGAACGCGATCGCCGCCGGCCAGGACCTCCGCGACGAAGCGGTGCTCGACGGGATCGTGGCCGTCTGGGTCGACTGGGCCCGCACGGCGCCGGACGTGGGCAACCAGCTGCGCGCGGTGCTCTCCCGAACCGAGCTCACCGCATCCGCGGTGCGCATCGTCGCCCGCGCCCACCACGAGACGCACGGCAGCAGCGGCGGCAACGGCTCGCTGATGCGAACCGCCCCGGTGGCGCTGGCCTACCTCGACGACCCGGTCGCGCTCGCCGGCGCCGCCCGCGCCGTCAGTGACCTCACCCATTTTGAGACGGATGCCGGCGACGCCTGCGTGCTCTGGTGCCTGGCAATTCGGCACGCGGTGCTCGAGGGCACCCTCGACGTCCGGGTGGGTCTGGGCGCGCTTCCGCCCGAGCGCCGCGAGCTCTGGGAATCCCGCTTCGTCGTGGCCGAGGCCGGAAGCCCCTCCGACTTCAGCCGCAACGGCTGGGTCGTGGAAGCGCTGCAGGGCGCCTGGTCAGCGATCACGCTTCCGGGCCGCGAGGCCGCAGCTGCGGCCACCGCGGGCGGGACCGTCGTCGCTGCGTCCACCGCGGCCGAGACCGCCACCGCGGCCGAGACCGCGGCCGAGACCGCCACCGCCACCGCCACCGCGGCCGGCACCCCCGCCGCCCACCTCCGGCACTCGCTCGAACTCGC
>NZ_SOGU01000063.1:0-4280 GCF_004403275.1 Cryobacterium sp. TMT4-10 | reverse complement strand
CGGGCCGGCAGGGTCGGCCGGGCCAGGATGCGGCCGCCGTGCAGCCGGGCCCGCGGGGCGGCGCGGCGGGTGCCGTGGGCGGCCTTCCCGCCGGAAAGGAGCGCGCGCACGGGCGCGAAGGTGTCGTTGCCCACCAGACCCGCCCAGACCAGGTCCCACAGCGCGGCGGCGAGCCCGGCGTCGTCCTGGCTGCCGACGGCATCCGCCAGCTGCCGGAAGAAGAAGGCGCCTCCGCCGGCCAGGGTGGCCAGGATCTCCTGCTGCAGCACCGTGGTCTCCAGCGGCGGCGGCAGCGGCAGGGTGAGCGGCGCGGTCTCGCTCAGGTGCAGGCTGATCCAGCCGTCGTTGCCGGCCAGCGTGCCGGAGCCGGCCCAGAGCACCTCGCCCGCATTCGTGAGTTCGTCGAGCATGGCCGGCCGGTAGTCCTCGATCCGGGCCGGCAGGATCAGCGACTCCCAGGCGGAGGCGGGGATGCGGGCTCCCTCCAACTGCTCGATCACGGATGCGACGCCGTCGACGCCGCGCAGCCGCCCGCGCACGTGCTGCCAGGCCGGCAGGAACCGCCCGACGGTCACCTGGTCGACCGGCTCGACCTCGTGCCGGAGTGCGGCCAGCGACCGGCGGCGCAGGCGGCGGAGCACCTCGGCGTCGCACCACTCGCTGCCGGTGCCGTGCGGCCGGAACTCGCCCTCGACGACCCGGCGGGCGTTGGCGAGCCGGCGGAGCGCTCCCAGTGCCACGGCGGGGCCGAGGCCGAATCGATCGGCCACATCGGCGACCGTGAACGGGCCGTGGGTGCGGGCGTACCGGCTGACCAGGTCGCCGAGCGGGTCGAGCACGGGCTCGGTGAACACGGCCGGCACTCCCGGCGGCACCGGCACGCCGAGCGCGTCCCTGAGCCGGCTGATGTCTTCGACGGCCGCCCAGCACGGCCGGCCGGCGACGCCGACGGGCAGCACCCGCCGGGCGGCGACGAGAGCCTGCAGGCCTTCGGCCGCCGCCGGTCCGCCCTGCGGGTCGAGTCGGGCGGCGACCTCGTCGGTCGTCAGCGGGCCGAGGCCGCGGAGCAGGTCGGCGATGCCCTCGATCCCCCGCGCCTTTCGGTCGGCCGGCAGCCGCTGCAGTTCCGCGTCGGTCTGCTCGATCACCACCGGGTCGAGCAGCTCCCGCAGCTCCACCCGGCCGAGGAGCTCGGCCAGCAGGCTGGAATCGATCGAGAGCGCGGTGGCGCGGCGCTCGGCGAGCGGGGAATCCCCCTCGTACATGAACGCGGCCACGTAACCGAAGAGGAGGGTGCTCGCGAACGGGCTCGCGGCATCCGTCTGGATTTCGACCAGGCGCAGGGCGCGGCTGTCGATGCGCCGGGTGAGGTTCAGCAGCGCGGGCAGGTCGTAGACGTCCTGCAGGCACTCGCGCACGGTTTCGAGGATGATCGGGAAGGTCGGGAAGGTGCGGGCCACGTCGAGGAGCTGGGCGGCCTTCTGGCGCTGCTGCCACAGGGGCGAGCGCCGCCCGGGGTTGTATCTCGGGAGCAGCAGCGCGCGCGCGGCGCACTCACGGAACCGGGCCGCGAACAGGGCGGAACCGCCGACCTCGTCGGTGACCAGCTGCTCGAGTTCGTCGGGGTCGAAGACGAAGAGGGAACTCTCCGGGGGTTCGGACTCGGTGTCGGGGATGCGCACGACGATGCCGTCGTCGCTGGCCATGCAGGCCCCGTCGATGCCGTAGCGTTCCCGCACCCTCGCGCCAACCGCCAGCGCCCACGGCGCGTGCACCTGCAGGCCGAACGGGGAGTGCAACACGACCCGCCAGTCCCCCAGCTCGTCCCGGAAGCGCTCGACGACGAGGGTCTGGTCGGTGGGCAGGTTCCCCGTCGCGGCGCGCTGCTCGGCGAGGAACGCGAGCAGGTTGTCGACGGCGCGCTCGTCGAGGCCGCCCGCCCGGCAGCGGGCCCTGGCGCCCTCGGGCGGGAGCGCGGACACCTCGCGCAGGAACGCGCCGATCGCCTCGCCGAGCTCGGCCGGACGGCCCAGGCCGTCGCCCTTCCAGAACGGCAGCCGGCCGGGCTCGCCGAACGCCGGCAGCACCAGCACGCGGTCATGGGTGATCTCCTGGATGCGCCAGCTCGTCGTGCCGAGGGCGAAGACGTCGCCCACCCGCGACTCGTAGACCATCTCCTCGTCGAGTTCGCCCACCCGGCGGCCGGTGGCCTGGTCGCCGCCGACCATGAACACGCCGAACAGGCCCCGGTCGGGGATCGTGCCGCCGCTGGTGACCGCGAGCCGCTGCGCGCCCGGACGGCCGGTGAGGATGCCCGTCTCCCGGTCCCAGACGATGCGGGGGCGCAACTCGGCGAACTGGTCGGAGGGGTACCGGCCGGCGAGGAGGTCGAGGGTGGCCTCGTAGGCCGAGCGCGGCAGGGAGTGGAAGGGGGCGCTGCGGCGCAGGGTGTCGAACCATTCCTCCGCGTCGATGGGTTCGAGCGCCGTCGCGGCCACGGTCTGCTGGGCGAGAATGTCGAGCGGGTTGGACGGCACCGACAGGGATTCGATCAGGCCGGCGACCATGCGCTCGGCCGCGACGGCCGCGTGGATGAGGTCGGCCCGGTGCTTGGGGAAGATCACCCCGCGGGATACCTCCCCCACCTGGTGCCCGGCCCGGCCCACCCGTTGCAGCCCGCTGGCCACCGACGGCGGCGACTCCACCTGCACCACCAGGTCGACCGCGCCCATGTCGATGCCGAGTTCCAGGCTGGAGGTGGCGACCACGCAGCGCAGCCGCCCGGCCTTGAGGTCATCCTCGATCAGCGCTCGCTGTTCCTTGCTCACCGAGCCGTGGTGGGCGCGGGCCAGCAGCGGCTCGGCCCCGGCGGACTGGCCGCTCGCGCCCATCAGGGCGGCGGGCGGGCCGGCGGGTGTGGCCTGTCCTGCGGGGACTGGGGCCGCGGATGTCCCCGCGACCGTCGCCGCTCCGGCGGTTGCGACGCCGACCAGTTCGGGCTGGGCCACATCCTCCAGACGCTGGGCGTAGATCTCGTTGAAGCGTGCGGTCAGGCGTTCGGCCAGCCGCCGCGAGTTCGCGAACACGATCGACGAGGTGTGCGCGAGCACCTGGTCGACGATGGCCTCCTCGACGTGCGGCCAGATCGACCCGGTCTGCGGCGCGGCCGCGGCGGTGGACCCCTCACGCACCGGCACCGGTCCGACCTGGCTCATATCGTCGACGGGCACCACCACGCTCAGGTCGAACCGTTTCCCGGCGGCCGGTGCCACGATCTCGACCGCCGCGGAACCGCCGAGGAACCGGGCCACCTCGCTGGCCGGGCGCACGGTGGCGGACAGCCCGATGCGCTGGGCCGGCCGGGCCAGAAGATCGTCGAGCCGCTCCAGGGAGACGGCCAGGTGGGCGCCGCGCTTGCTGGCCGCCACGGCGTGCACCTCGTCGATGATGACGGTGTCGACGCCGAGCAGGGACTCCCGCGCCGCGGACGTGAGCATGAGGAACAGCGATTCCGGGGTGGTGATCAGGATGTCCGGGGGCGTCTTCACGAGGCTGCGGCGCTCGTTCGCGGGGGTGTCTCCCGAGCGCACTCCGACGGTGACGTGGGGCGGGTCGAAGCCGAGCCGCCGGGCCGCCTGCGTGATGCCGACGAGCGGGGCGTGCAGGTTGCGTTCGACGTCGACGCCGAGGGCCTTGAGCGGCGAGATGTAGAGCACGCGCGTGCGCGGGACGGCCGTGGCGTTCGGACTGCCGGCATCCGTCGCCGTGGGACCCGGGGCCGTGCGCTCGGCGGCTGTGCGATCAGTGTCTGTGGGATCGGCGGCCGGGCGCTCGGTGGCCAGGCGGTCGATGGCCCAGAGGAAGGCCGCGAGGGTCTTACCCGAACCGGTCGGGGCGACGACCAGCGCGTGGGAGCCGCGGGAGATGGCGTCCCACGCTCCGAGCTGCGCCTCGGTGGGCGCGGCGAATGCCTCGCCGAACCACGCTCGGGTGGCCGGCGAGAATCGGTGCAGCACCTCACTCATGGCACCATCTTCCCTGATCGGGCTGACAAGTCCCAGATGAGGGCGCACTCCTGTTCTCACCGCCCCGCGCCCCGCTTGGAACCAATTCGACGGAGATACTGCTCTTACAAACGGGATTCGGCCCGTTTTGGCGCGTTTTCGGCAAAATCTCCGTCGAATTGGTTCAGGGCAGGGGCGGAGCGGGCGAGCGGGCCGGCGGGCGAGCGAGCGGGCCGGCGGGCGAGCGAGCGGGCCGGCGGGCGAGCGAGCGGGCCG
>NZ_SOGU01000003.1:0-3598 GCF_004403275.1 Cryobacterium sp. TMT4-10 | reverse complement strand
GCCGCGGCGGGCGCAGCCGCGGCGGGCGCAGCCGCGGCGGGCGCAGGCGCGGAGGGGCCGCTTTCCCCGGTGGCCAGCTCAGGAGAAGACGGATGTCGCCGGCCGGGTACCGCGGGATTCCGGGGCGATGCGCGGGACATCCGTTGAATCTCCTGAGTCAGCCGCCCGGTCCAGCGGACACTTCCGGTTCAGGCCGCGGAGGACAGCCCGCTCGGATCATCGAGCAATCCCTCGAAGGCGAGCTCGGCCGCTCCGATCATGAGGAGGTTTGAGCCGAGTTCAGCGGCACTGAGGCGCACGCTGCCGAAGGACGAGCCCAGGGTCATCGATGCCACGCCCAGCCGCAGGCGCTCCGGGTCGACCGAGAACAGGGCCGCGAGGAATCCGCCGAGCACGACCAGCTGCGGGTTGAGGATGTTGATCGCCCCGGCCAGGGCCACCGCGAGGAAGTCCAGCTGGCGCTCCACCTCGGCCCGCACGAGCGGCGCGTCGGAGGCGAGCAGGGCCTGCTCCAGCTCGTCGGCATCCGCGCCGGCCAGCCCGAGCACGTCCAGCAGGTCCTCCCGGGTGACCTCGGCTTCGAGTGTTCCGGCGATCCCGGCCGAATCCGTGCGGGCGCTGCCGCTGACCCGGATGTGGCCGAACTCCCCCGCATAACCGGCGATGCCGCCCACCGGGCTGCCGCCGATGATCATGCCGCCGCCGATGCCGCTGGCGCCGCCGTTGAGGTAGATGAGGTCGGTGATGCCCTTCCCCGCGCCGAAGTGCTGCTCCGCCATCGCCCCGAGGATGGCGTCGTTGGCGGCGGATACGGGGTAGCCCGTGGCCTGCTCGAGCATCTCCTTGAACGGCTCGTCCGCCCAGCCGAGGTGCGGGGCGTGCCGCACCAGGCCGTCATAGGCGCGCACGAGCCCCGGAACGGCGACGCCGATGCCGACCACCCGGAACCGGGTCTCCAGTTCGCCGCGCATCCCCTCGATCACGGCGGCGGCGATGTTCACGGCCTCGCTCGCGCTCGGCGACCGTTCGGTGGGGTAACGGATGCGGCGGTGCACGCCGCCGTCGAGCCCGACGATCCCGATGGTGACGGCGTCGATCTCGGGGTTCACGGCGAGGGCGACCACCTGCTCGGCGCAGAACACGACCGGGCTGGGCCGGCCCACCTGGTTGGTGGAGTCAGGGTCGCGCTCCCCGACGAGCCCGAGCGACTCGAGTTCGGCGACGAGAGCCGCGATGGTCGACCGGTTCAGGCCGGTCCGGCGGGTCAGCACCGCACGCGAGGTCGGCCCGTCGCGGTGCACCAGGCGCAGGATGACCGACAGGTTGCGCCGACGCACGTCGTCGTGGTTGGTTCCCTGCATCAGAGTGTCCCTTAGCCTCGCGCCTGGCCAGTCAGGTTAGGTCAAGGTTACCGGGGCACGATCCCGGAACCGGCCAACTGGGCGTACCAGAGGGCGCTGTCCTTGGGCGTGCGCACCTGGCTGTCGTAGTCCACGTGCACGATGCCGAACCGCTTCGAGAAGCCGTAGCTCCATTCGAAGTTGTCCAGCAGAGACCAGACCTGGTAGCCGCGCAGGGTCTGCACGACCTCGTCGACGAAGGCCGCGCCGTTCTCGGTGATCATCAGCGGCTGCGATCGGCGCCCGGCCAGGGCGAGCCGCCCGCGGGCGTCCCGCACCTCAGGCCGAGACCACCTCGATCATGGTGATCCGGCGCCCCTCGACGGCGGCGACCCTGAGTCGATACTCCCCGACCGGCACCGTGTCGCCGACGACGGGCAGGCGGCCGAGCCGGTCGACGATGAAGCCGGCCGCGGTCTCATACGGGCCGTCTTCGAGTTCGATCCCGGTGAACTCGGCGAAATCCTCGATGTTCACGCTGCCGTCCACGATCCGCGCCGCCCCCGGGCCGACGAAGTGGTCCAGGGCCGCGGCCACGGGCTCGTCACGCTCATCCCGCATCTCGCCGACCAGTTCTTCGACGAGGTCCTCAAGCGTCACTATGCCGTCGGTGCCTCCGTACTCGTCGATCACGACGGCAATGTGGACCCCGGCGCGCCGCAGGTGCGTCATGGCGGGCAGGATGCGGTTCGTGCCCGGCAGGAACACGATCGAGCGGGTGATGTCGGCCACCGTGGTGGCTGCCGGGTGCGACTCCGGGTCGAGAAGGTCGCGCACGTGCACGAAACCCGTCACGTCGTCAACGGATCGGCCGATGACGGGGTACCGCGTGTACGGCATCGCGCGAACCTGGGTGATCGCCTCGGCGATCGACTGGGTGCCGCTCAGGAATGCGACATCGGCGCGGTGACGCATGACCTCCGCGACGGTCCGATCCGTCGCGTTGAGGACTTCAGTCAGGATTCGGCGCTCCTCGACCTCGAGCCCCTGGTGGGCATGGAGCAGGTCGCGGAGTTCTTCGTCGGACATCTGCTCCGTCCTGGCGTGCGGGTCTCCACCGAGAATTCTCACGACGGCGTTCGTCGACACGGACAGGAACCAGATCACGGGTCGCATGAACGCAGCGAAAATCAGGAGCGGCGGCGCCAGCACGAGCGAGAAACCGGCCGCCTTCTGGAGGGCGAATCGCTTGGGCACGAGTTCACCGAGAACAAGGGAGAGATACGCGATCACGAGCGTCATCCCGACCAGGGCCAGGGTGTCCGCAGCCCCCTTCGGCAGGCCAAGCGCCACCAGCAGGGGTGTGACATCCGGGGCGAGCGTGGTGGCCCCATAGGCCGCGGAGAAGAAACCAGCGACGGTGACGCCGATTTGAACCCCCGCCAGGAACTTGTTGGGGTCGCGGGCCAGCGCCGCGACCTTCGCACCCCGACTGCCCTGCTGCCTGAGCCGGTGCAACTGGCTTTCCCGCAGGGACACCAGCGCCATCTCCGTGGCGGCGAACAGGCCGCCGGTGAGAACGAAGAGCAGCACGAGGCCGAGATTGACCAGAGTGTGAATGTCCACCAGCCGTCCGCCTAACCCCGGGAGGCCGCCGGGGTCGCGATGGAGCCCCGCTCGTAGTAGCGCGGCGGAACGAGTTCGACCCGCGGTTCGATCCGGCCGGCGACCTGCTCGATCGCGAGCTGCACCGCGCGCGTGCAGGAGTCGGCGACGGCGAGCACGAACGCCATGTGTGCGGGCGCGGAGGTCTCCGCGTGGAACGGTGCGGTCAGGGCGAAGATGTTGGTGCGCGTGCCGGCGAGCATCCGTGCCCCCGCGTTGGGCCGGTAGCCCAGCTGTTCGACGGCGTTGGTGATGCGCAGCCGGGTCGACTCCGCGATCGACCTCTTGCCGGAGAGGGCGTAGGAGACGGTGCTGATGGAGACGCCGGCCACACGCGCCACGTCGTGGATGCTTGCCATCGACCTCTCCATTCCTTGTGGCACAGTCTGCCGCATGAAGCCGTGCGCGGCATCCAACCGCGCCTATGCTGTCTAGGAGCGTGGGTCAGTAACGGCAAAGTTTAAAACGCCGCCGGATTTCCCGTCCTTGGCCGTGGGTCTGGGAAAATTGCTTATGAGCGATTCTGATGGCCTGTTCCCCGCGACGGAACTTGAGCACGTTGACTTGGTCGTGGATGACGGGGTCGAAGCTGG
>NZ_SOGU01000015.1:0-3275 GCF_004403275.1 Cryobacterium sp. TMT4-10 | reverse complement strand
CGCGCCCGCACGTCGCAGCCGCGTGGGCTCGGCCGCGGGCTTCGCGGGTGCTGCGCCGCTGCGCGCGTGTCACGCCGCGCGCGGAACGGCGCAGCACCCGCGCTCGACTCGGCGTCGGAGGTGCCGCGTGTCGGAGGCGCTGGTGTTACGTGTCGGAGGTGCAGACGCAGAGTTCGTTGCCCTCCGGGTCGGCGAGCACCCACCAGTCGGGGGCGTGCTCGGCCGTGAGCAGATCGCCGCCGACGTCGATGACCGCCTGCACCCGCGCCTCGGCCTCGCTGGTGGGGACGTACACGTCGAGGTGGATCCGGTTGCGTTCCGTGCGCGCGATCTCCATGTTCTGGAACCAGACGCCGGGTCCCTGCCCGTGGGGGTCGGCGAGGTCTATCTCGCCGTCGCGGTACGACTCCACGTAACCGAGCCCGACCCGCCAGAAGGGTCGGATCGCATCCGCGTCGGTGCAGTCGATGGCCACGTCGTAGCGAGCCGGCATGAAGGGGGCTCGTTCGGCGTCCTGCGCGTCGGCGATCTCCTGGATGCGCAGCGCGAGCCTCAGGTCGCGGTCGGTCACGCCGCCCGCGTCGTGGGAGGAGAGCCGGAAGGTGACCCGGCCGTAGCCGAGGCGCACATCCGGGTGGTGACTCAGCGCATCCGCTGCCTCGGCCACCTGGTCGAGCACGCGCACGGCTGAGGCGAAGTCCGCCGTGGTGAACGACCCGTGCAGAGCGCCGTCCAGGTGTACGAAGGCGCCGCCGGAGAGCACGGGCTCGGTGTCGGCAGGGGTCAGGAGGGTGCCCGATTCTTTCATGCCCCCACTCTGCCCGGCCCGTCGGACCCGGTCAAGGCGCGACGCCGCCCGCCCCGTTGCCAGTCCTGCACCCATCCCGCGCTCAGTCTTGCACCCCGTCCCGCGCTCCGTCTTGCACCCAGTCCCGCGCCCAGTCCCGCGCCCAGTCTTGCACCCCGTCCCGCCGAACCAATTCGACGGAGATTTTGGGTCAAAACGGCGTATTCGCCCGTTGTGCGCACTGTGGGAGCAAAATCTCCGTCGAATTGGTTCGCACCGTGCCGGGTCCCGCCCGTAGCCGAAACCGGGAGAGTCGGGTCACACTGAGGCGTGGACACTTCCGGAGAAACCATTCTGTGCGACCTCGACGGCACGATCTACTCCGCCGGCGCAACCGTCGACGGGGCGGCCGAGGCGATTAGCGGTCTCAGGGAGCTGGGTTGCGTCATCCGTTTTCTGACCAATACGGATTCGAGGCCGGAGGCGCTGATCCTGTCCGACCTGCACGCCCGCGGCGTCGACGTGCGTGCCACGGAACTGTTCACCCCCGTGACGGCGGCCCGGCGCTGCCTCGCCGCGTTCGGGAGCGAGGCCAATGTGCTGCCGGTGGTGTCGGGCGCGCTCCGGGAGACATTCGCCCCGTTCATGCGGGAGGGTGACCACCCGATCACCCATGTGATCGTGGGCGACGCGCGGGACACGCTCAGCTACCCCGTGCTCGATGGGGCGTTCCGGGCCATTCGGGCGGGAGCCGAACTCGTCGCCCTGCAACGGGGACGCTACTCCAGACGGGCCGACGGTGACCATCTGGATACCGGCGCGATCGTGGCCGCCCTCGAATACGCGAGCGGGTCGACGGCCGTGCTGCTCGGCAAGCCTTCCCAGGATTTTCTCCGGCTCGCCGCGGAATCGGCCGGGGCCCAGCCGAACGAGGTGTGGGTCGTCGGCGACGACGCAACCACCGACATCGCGATGGGCAACGCGGCCGGCGCGACCACGGTGCAGGTTCGCACCGGCAAATACCCGGACCAGGCCGCCGAGCGGGCCACGATCCGGGCCGCCTACGCGATCGACACGATCGCCTCACTCCCTGGTCGAGGCGGCGTCCGTGCACGCGGCCGAGTAGCCGGTCTCCCCGTCGTCCGGTGGGCCGCCCGGTCCCGCAGGCCCGTCCTCACCAATTCGACGGAGATTTTGAGGGCAAACGACGTTTTGGGCCATTTTTGGCCTCGTGGGAGCAAAATCTCCGTCGAATTCGTTAGGGGCGGGGCCGGCTAGAGCAGGGTGAGGGCCAGGCCGGGGTTGGCGAGGATGCCGGCGATGTCGGTCAGGAACCGGGCGCCCTGCTCGCCGTCGACCAGGCGGTGGTCGAAGGACAGGCTCAGCGTCATCACCTGCCGCAGCGCGATCTCGCCGCGGTACTCCCACGGCCGCGGGCGGATCGCCCCGATCGCCAGGATCACGGCCTCCCCCGGCGGCAGGATGGGCGTTCCGGCGTCGATCCCGAAGAAGCCGATGTTGGTGATCGAGAGGGTGCCGCCGCGCAGGGCAGCCGGGCTGGTGGTGCCCGCCCGGGCGGCCGCGGTCAGCTCGGCGAGCGCCGCGGCCAGATCGGCCAGGCTGAGCCGGTCGGCATCCGTGATCGTGGGCACCAATAGTCCCCGCGGCGTGGCGGCCGCGATGCCGAGGTTCACGTAGTGGAACTGCACGATCTCGGCGGCGGCCTCGTCCCAGCGGGTGTTGACCTCGGGCGTGCGCGCCACCGCGAGGCAGAGCGCCTTCGCGACGACGGCGAGGATGCCGATGCGTGCGCCCGCGAAGGAGCGGTCACGTTTGAGCACCTCGATCAGTTCGACCGTCGGGGTCACATCCACGGTCAGGAACTCGGTCGCGTGCGGTGCGGTGAACGCACTGCGCACCATAGCCTCGGCCGTGTGCTTGCGCACGCTGCGGATCGGGCTGCGGGATTCCCGGGCACCCGGAACGGATGCCGCCGGCGGCGCGGCCGGTTCGGCTCGCGACTGTGCGGCCTCGGCCGGCACCGCGCGCGCCGGTTCGGCCCACGCCTCCACGTCCTCCCGGGTGATCAGCCCGGTCGGGCCGGTCCCGGTCACCCGGGTGAGGTCGACGCCCAGGCTTCGGGCGAGGGCGCGGACAGGTGGCGTGGAGCGCGGACGCTCCCCTGAGACGGGCGACGGCGAGTCAGACACGGTTGCGAGGGAGGCAGAGGCTGACGCAGAGACAGACCGGCTCGGCACGTCAGGGGCCGCGACGTCGGGCACCGGCACAGCGGGTGCTGCCGCCCCGGACGCTGCCGGGTCGGGTGCTGCCGCCACGCGTGCTCCCGCGTCGGATGCAGCCGCGTCGGGCGCAGCCACCCCGGGTGCTGCCACCCCGGGTACTGCCACCCCGGGCGCCCCCGCGTCGGGCGCAGCCGTCCCCGGGACCACGCCCGTCGCATCCGTCGCCCCGGCCCGCGCCCGCCGCT
>NZ_SOGU01000076.1:0-2606 GCF_004403275.1 Cryobacterium sp. TMT4-10 | reverse complement strand
GTCCTGCTTGACCGCCCCGAACTTGCGGGGCTCGGTACGTACGAGTTTGGTTGGTCCGATTCCGATGCGGCGGGCGCGTCCGCCAGGCGCGGGGTTTCGCCGGAGGTCGTGACCGATATTTCGCGGTTGAAGAACGAGCCGGACTGGATGTTGCAGCGGCGGTTGAAGGCGTTGGAGTTGTTCGAGCGGAAGCCGATGCCGACGTGGGGCGCGGATTTGTCCGGGATCGATTTCGACAACATCAAGTACTTTGTGCGGTCCACGGAGAAGCAGGCCCAGACCTGGGAGGACCTGCCCGACGACATCAAGAACACCTACGAGAAGCTCGGTATCCCGGAAGCGGAACGTAACCGCCTGGTGTCCGGTGTGGCCGCGCAGTACGAGTCCGAGGTGGTGTATCACCAGATCAATGAGGAGCTCGAGGCGCAGGGTGTCATTTTCATGGACACCGACACGGCGTTGAAGGAGCACCCGGAGATTTTCCAGGAGTATTTCGGCACGATCATCCCGTCGGGGGATAACAAGTTCGCGGCCCTGAACACGGCGGTGTGGTCGGGGGGTTCGTTCGTGTATGTGCCGCCGGGCGTGCATGTGGAGATTCCGTTGCAGGCGTATTTCCGGATCAACACGGAGAACATGGGCCAGTTCGAGCGCACGTTGATCATTGCCGATGAGGGCAGTTATGTGCACTACATCGAGGGCTGCACGGCTCCGATCTATTCGTCTGATTCGTTGCATTCGGCGGTGGTGGAGATCGTGGTGAAGAAGAACGCCAGGGTGCGGTACACGACCATTCAGAACTGGTCGACGAATGTGTACAACCTGGTCACGAAGCGGGCCACGGCGGGCGAGGGCGCCACGATGGAGTGGATCGACGGCAATATCGGGTCGAAGGTCACGATGAAGTACCCGTCGATTTATTTGCTGGGGGAGCATGCCAAGGGTGAGACGTTGTCGGTGGCGTTCGCGGGTCCGGGTCAGCATCAGGATGCGGGCGCGAAGATGATCCACATGGCCCCGTATACGCAGTCCTCGATCGTGTCGAAGTCGATTGCGCGGGGTGGTGGCCGGTCGGGTTACCGGGGTGAGGTGCGGGTGGATGCCACGGCGCATCACTCGGCGAACACGGTGCGGTGTGACGCTCTGCTGGTGGATACGCAGTCGCGGTCTGACACGTATCCGGCCATCGATATTCGGGTGGATGATGTGCAGCTGGGTCATGAGGCCACGGTGTCTCGGGTCAGTGAGGAGCAGTTGTTCTATCTGATGAGTCGGGGGATGCCCGAGGATGAGGCGATGGCGATGATCGTGCGTGGGTTCATCGAGCCCATTGCGCGGGAGCTGCCGATGGAATACGCCCTGGAACTCAACAAGCTCATTGAAATGGGCATGGAAGGATCGGTCGGCTGATGTCCGCCGTCGCAGCACCACTGAATACAGCCATGCCCGCTTCTGAAGCGATGCCGACATCTGAACAGCACGGCATCAAGGAGCACTCGGACGGCCGCTTCGGCTTCGTCCCCGTGCAGACCCGCAACGACCGGTTCACGAGCGTCGACGTCGCCGACTTCGCACCCGTCACGGGGCGGGAAGCGGTCTGGAAGCTCTCCCCGGTGAAGAAGTTCACCGACCTGACCGCGGGGGTCCTGGACGGGTCCGTGTACCCGATCGAATCGACCGATGTTGCCGGTGTCGACGTCGCCTGGGTCAACCGGGATGATTCCCGGGTCGGCGCCGCCGGCGCCCCGGAGGAGCGCGCCGCCGCGAACGCGTGGTCCAGTTTCGAGCGGGCCCTCGCGATCACGATCAGTGGGGAAGAGGCCAAGGAGGTCACCCTCACCCGGTCCCAGTTGGGTGCGGGGCCGCGGGCCGCGCACACGATCATCGAGGCGAAACCGTTCAGCCGGGCCACGATCATCCTCGAGAACACGGGCGAAGCCCGCCTGAGTGAGAACGTGGAGATCATCCTGGGGGAGTCCGCGAACCTGACGGTGGTGAGCCTGCAGGAATGGGGCGACACTGCCGTGCACCTGACCAACCATTTCGCATCCGTCGGCCGGGACGCGCGCCTGAAGCATGTGGTCGTGAGCCTCGGCGGCAGTATCGTGCGGGTGAATCCGTCGGTGCGGCTGGCCGGGGAGGGGTCGGACACGGATTTGTTGGGCCTGTATTTCGCTGACGCGGGTCAGCACCTGGAGCAGCAGGTGTTCGTGCATCACGACGCGCCGAACAGTCGCAGCCGGGTCACGTACAAGGGGGCGTTGCAGGGCCAGGGCGCCCGCACGGTGTGGATCGGTGACGTGCTCATCGGGCGGAACGCGGCGGGCACGGACAGTTACGAGCAGAACCGCAACCTCGTGTTGACCGAGGGCACCCGGGCGGACTCGATCCCGAACCTGGAGATCGAGACCGGCGATATCAAGGGTGCCGGGCACGCGAGTGCGACGGGTCGGTTCGATGATGAGCAGTTGTTCTACCTGCAGTCCCGCGGCATCACGGAAGACGAGGCGCGGCGTCTGGTCGTGCGCGGCTTCCTCAGCGAGATCGTGCAGCAGATCGGATCCCCCGCCCTCGAAGACCGCCTCCAACTGGCCATCGAAGCAGAA
>NZ_SOGU01000072.1:0-2022 GCF_004403275.1 Cryobacterium sp. TMT4-10 | reverse complement strand
GTCGATTACGAGCAGCGTCGGGCCGGCGAAGAACCGCATCATCGTGCCCCACTTGCCCTCGATCGCGGCGCGGTGGCAGCGGGCGGCGAGATCGGCCGCGGAGGTGAAATAGGTGCGGTAGCCGGCCTGCACTGCGGCATGGCCGAGGCCCGTGGCGATGTGGGTCTTCCCGACTCCGGGCGGTCCGATCAGCAGCACATTGGTCGCGGTCTCGAGGTAGCGGCAGGTGCCGAGCTCGGCGAGCAGGTTGCGGTCGATGCCGGAGGCGGCGTCGAGGTCGAAGTCGTCGAGGGTGGCGCCGGTGGGGAGGTTCGCGAAGCGGAACCGGCCGGAGAGGCGCCGGCGTCGGTCGCGGTGACCTCGATGGAGAGTAGGCGCTCGAGGGCGTGGGTGAGGCTCCAGCCCTCGGCTTGGGCCTGGTCGAGGACGCGGGGCAGGGCGTCGGCGGCGTCGGCGAGCTTGAGCTCGGTGAGGTGGCCGCGCAGCTGCTGATAGACGCTCGCTGGCGTCGCCGTGGTCACGGGGGTGGCGGTCGTCTGGGTGGTGGTGAGTGGGGTGTTCATCGGAGGGTGTTCCTGTTCTTCGCGGCCGTCTCGTAGGCGGCCAGGCTGATCACGGTGGTGGGTTCGGCGCTGCCAGTCAGCGCCATCGCGGCGCGGCGTGCCGCGGTGCCGGGTGGGATGCGTTCCTTCTTCCGGTGTGGCCGGCCGGGAGGCGCGGAGGCCAGGGCGATGGTCTCCAGGGCGGTGACGTGTCCGCTGTCGCGGATCGTGACCCCGAGGCCGGCCTCCGCGAGCGTGTGGCGGGCGAGGACGACCCCGGAGATGGTGGCGATGTCGATGGTCGTCGCGCCGAGGCGTTGATGGACGACGACGCGGGCTGCGGCCAGTTCCGGCGGGACCGAGTAGCGGTTGCCGCGCCAATCGATCAGCGCCTGCCGTGTCGCGGTGCGTTGCTCGGTCACCACCACCGGGAACAGCGTCGGTGGCAAGGGTTTGAGCCGTTCCGCGGCGAACATGACCGCGGCCGTCGTTGACCCGTCGCGGCCCTCGCGGCGCCGACCGTCTTGCCCGGTCGCGAAGACGGTCAGGCGTTGCTGGGCTTGCTCGAGGGTGACGTCGTCGGGGAGGTTGCGCCACCACCGCTGCGCGGCGGTGTGGTTGTTCTTCTCGACCACGCCCTTGCGGTTGCCCGACCGGGGCCGGCAGGCCACGACGGTGACGGCGTGGTGCTTGGAGAACGCGGCGAACATCGGCGTCAGATCACTCGTCCCGGCCTTCAGCACGGTGCTCATCCGGTCGAACCGCCAAGACTTCGTCACCCCACCGAGCAGCCCCAACAGCACCGTCATCGCCGCCAGCAGGTGGGGCAGGTCCATCGACGGGGAAATCACCGCCCGCCAAACCCCCGAGTGCGCCAGCGAACCCACGAGCACGAAGGCGCGTTTGGTCGGGAACGCCCACCCGGACGGCGCGTCGGGCAGCTCGACCCAGTCGAACTGGGTCTCTTCGCCGGGCGGGTGCTCGATGATCGCGTTGGGCCGCCGGGTCACGTGCGCGCAGGCGGTGCAGGCCGGCCGCAAGCTCCGGTCTCGGATCTGGCGGGTCAGGGTTTGATACGACCCCTCGAAGCCCAGCGGGACGAGCTCGTCCAGCAGCGTCGCGGCCCAGAGATGCGGGTCCTCCGTCAGCCTCGCGGTGACGTAGTCGATGAACGCGTCGAACGGGTCCGGGGCGGCGCGTTGACGCACTCCTGGGGTGCGTTGTCCGGCCAGATAGGCGCGGATTGTTTTGCGGTCGTGGTCGGTGCGGCGGGCGATCTCGCTGATCGTCATCCCTTGCCGTTTGAGCGCGTGGATGTCCACGTCGTCCTCCTCTGAAAGTATAGGAGTAGGGCCTTTCTTGAAGCTGGTGTGTGGTCGAAGACCATCAGCATCGAGGAAGGCCCGCTTCTATGTGCGGAAGCGACCCGGAGTGGGGAATTTCAGTGAGCAGAACTGGGGAATTTCAGTGAGCGCCGTCA
>NZ_SOGU01000064.1:0-1677 GCF_004403275.1 Cryobacterium sp. TMT4-10 | reverse complement strand
TCCGCGGCACCCGTCCGCGGCACCCGTCCGCGGCACCCGTCCGCGGCACCCGTCCGCGGCACCCGTCCGCGGCACCCGTCCGCGGCACCCGTCCGCGGCAGCCGTCCGGCCTCGGCCGCTGCCTCTGCCTCTGCCTCCTCCTCCATCCGTGAGGGGTCCCAAATCGACCTTCGTTGACCCGCGGAAGG
Organism: Cryobacterium sp. TMT4-10; assembly: GCF_004403275.1. Classification (NCBI taxonomy): domain Bacteria; kingdom Bacillati; phylum Actinomycetota; class Actinomycetes; order Micrococcales; family Microbacteriaceae; genus Cryobacterium; species Cryobacterium sp. TMT4-10. Next base: position 1,489 of record NZ_SOGU01000064.1, on the reverse strand, counting down.
TCGATATGGGACCCCTCAGCGGCCGTGGGTGCGTCCGCGCGCCGCAAAGGCGGGGAGGGACAGCGCAGCCGGGGTCCGCCGCTCGCGGCATCCGTTCGGCCTCCGGCCTCGGTCTCCGACCGTGAGGGGTCCCAAATCGACCTTCGTTGACCCGCGGAAGGTCGATTTGGGACCCCTCAGGCGGGTTTGGGTACGTCCGGGGCGGCGGAGCCGAGCCGAGGCGCGGCGGAGCCGAGGGCAGCGACAGCGGCGCGAGGACAGCGAATGCCCGCCGGCGACCAGGCGCGGGCTAGAGGGCGAACCGGGCCGGGTAGAGGGCGAGGGTGTCGCGGATGATGCGCAGCAGCATCCGTCGGTCGATCAGTTCGTCGGCCGCGATCTCGACAATGTGCCAGCCCGCGGCGGCAAGGCGGGCCGCCCGGGTGCGGTCCTTGCGCCACCGTTCCGGTTCGCTGCGGTGGTAGTCGCCCTGGTACTCGAAGATGACCCGGTGGGCCGGGAAACACAGGTCGCCGCGGGCGAATTCGTGGCCGCGGGCATCCGTGATCGCAAAGTTGGCCCGCAACCCCGTGATACCGGCCCGCACGACGGTGACGCGAATGATCGACTCAGGCGGCGACTCGGCGTTCTCGTCGAGGAGGCCGAGCGCTTCAACCAGGAGTGCGCGCCGGCGCCGCGACGGATGGCGGGCGACGGCATTCTCGAGTTCGGCACGGCTGGCGAGCGGATGCTCTCGGTGGATCAGGTAGTCCCCCGCCGCCACGAGATCCTCGACGTCGAGAATCGCGGCCAGGTCGCACCAGGTTCGGGCCGCGGTCGTCACGCGCAGCCCGCGCCAGTCGCGAAGGTCGCCGTCGCGCAGCTGCAGCTTGTGCCCGGTCGTTCCGGCGGCCTTGCACGCGCGCAGCGGCGAGCGCGTGCCCACGTGCAGTTCGGGTGGTCTCCTCAGCCGGCTCGGCAACGGAATGCCGATGATCAGGGCCGCGGTCACCCCACAGAAGAAGCCGGCCTCGGGCAGACGGAGCTGTAGTGCCCGGGCCTGGTCCGGCAGCGACGTGGCCGCCGCGAGCGAACGGATGCCGTGGAATGGTCGCGCGAGGTCGGGTCCCCGCAACCGGCCCTCGCCGATGCCGCGCTCGGCCGCCGTGCGCGTGGTGAAGGGCCTGGCCCCGAGCCCCGACGGCAATGGAATTCGACTTGTCATCGGCCCAGCGTGCGCCCCCGCGGCTTTTCGTACCGAAGTTGTCCCCAGCGCGGTCCGGAACGGCCCGGCCCGCGCCGGCCCGCACGCTGCCGCACCGGCCCGCACGCTGCCGCACCGGCCGTGAGGGGTCCCATATCGACCTTCAATCGTGTTGGGAAGGTCGATATGGGACCCCTCACAGGGTTTGCCGAGTACGGATACCCCGGGGGCCGGAGGCGGGGCGACGGGCGGCGGGCGGGGCGACGGGCGGCGGGCGGGACGGCGGGCGGGCGGGACGGCAGGCGG
>NZ_SOGU01000039.1:0-1665 GCF_004403275.1 Cryobacterium sp. TMT4-10 | reverse complement strand
GCGTCCTAACGAAGTCCACTATGGTTATCAACAGTCAGCCCTGGCAGCGTAGAAGAATCCACTAATTCCGCTGTCCGAAATCCCCGCAGCAGCTCAGTCTCGCTCAAGAAGAAACTAACTTCTGTCGAGACGGCCGCGTTGGCCCGCGAAGCTGCGGTCGTCAAGAAAGCGGCTGACGATGCTGCCGCTGCCGCTGCCGCTGCCCAGGCCGCGGCTGACGCCCAGGCCGCCGCAGCAGCACAAGCTGCAGCGGATGCGCAGGCTGCGGCTGACGCACAAGCGGCGGACGATGCGCGCGCTGCGGCAGAGGAGCGAGCTGCCTCTGTCCCCGCTCCGGTAATCCCCCCGCCGTCCTCGGGGAGCGTCGATAAGTACACGGGGTGTCGGGCCTATGGACCTAACGGCACGTCAATCGACGATAAGGGACGCCCGTACACCAAGATTCCGTGTTAGCTGGGTCAGGGGATCTTCAAGACCGTCTGCGGTCGGGTCGTGCCCTGCAGGTGCTCCCTTCTCGGAAAAACGACGTTGGTTGCCATCGCTTACGGGATTGGGATTTAGCGGCGCGTTAAACAGAGAATGCCCGTCTTATCAGGGAAAATTGTTACTTACCACAGTCACAATTCGCTGAGTCAGAAGGGCGTCTCGTAGATGCAAGTTTCGCACACCGCCGCCGCCGTGTCCGCGTCATTCGATGGTTCCAACCTCGTTTCGTCGGCGGGTTTGGTGCCCGCGATGAAACTGGCCGAGAAAGCAGGCCTGCTTAGCCTGGCCGACAGGTGGTTGAGCGTAGCCACCGACAAGGGTGCGAACGCCGGCCTGAAGGTCGTCTCGCTGGTTGCCGGGATGCTCGCCGGTGCGGATGCCATTGATGACATGACCGTGCTCCGTCACGGCGGGATGCGGAAACTCTTCGCCCAGCTTTATGCCCCGTCAACGCTCGGGTCGTTCCTGCGCGCGTTCACCTTTGGCCATGTGCGTCAGCTGGACGCGATCGCGTCCCGGTTCCTGATCAGTCTCGCCGCTCTGAGCCCTCTGATCAGCCCGGAACCCGATGGCGACTATGTGTTCCTGGACGTGGACGACACCATCATCGAGGTCCACGGGCACCAGAAACAAGGCGCCAACTTCGGCTACTCCGGCGTCCGCGGGCTCAACGCGATCCTCGCCACTGTGAAGACGGCCACCGGCACCCCGATCATCCTCGCCCAACGCCTGCGCCGGGGCGCCGCCTCGTCCCCGCACGGCGCGACCCGGCTGATCCGCGACGCCCTCGCCACCCTCAGCCGCCTGCCCGGGATAGGAACCGCCCGGGTCCTGTTCCGCGCCGATTCCGCGTTCTACACTTTCGTGGCCATCCACGCCGCTATGGCTGGCGGCGCGGACGTCTCTGTCACTGCCCGCCTCGATTCCGCCGTCAGGAAGCGCATCGCGGCCATCCCGGCAACCGGGTGGACGCCGATCAAGTACACCCATGCGATCTTCGACGAGGACACCCGAACCTGGATCTCCGACGCCGAGGTCGCCGAGATCCCCTACACCGCGTTCACCTCACGGAAGAAAGCGGACTGAGCTGCTGCGGGGATTTCGGACAGCGGAATTAGTGGATTCTTCTACGCTGCCAGGGCTGACTGTTGATAACCATAGTGGACTTCGTTAGGACGC
>NZ_SOGU01000062.1:0-1624 GCF_004403275.1 Cryobacterium sp. TMT4-10 | reverse complement strand
GGCTGGCGCTGCGGCTGGCGCTGCGGCGGGCGCGGCTGGCGCTGCGGCGGGCGCGGCTGGCGAGAAGCCGGCGGTGCCGATGCGCCAGTTCACGCTGACGGGGCCCGCGATCGCCATCTGCACGGCCGGCGGATTCCTCGTTGCGGGGGCCGGATCATCCGTCGCCCTCAAGCGCGGCGAGTCGGTCTACATCACGCCCGACGAGGGCACCCTCACCTTCGCCGGCGCCGGCGAGGTGTTCCTCGCCACCATCCCCTAGTAGCAGCAGCCCCGCCCCTCACCAATTCGACGGAGATTTTGCTCTAACAACCCGGATTTGCGGCTTTCTGGCCCATTTGAGCCAGAATCTCCGTCGAATTCGTTCATCGCCGCGCGGGAGGTTCGCTGCCGCGCGGGCGGTTCGCTGCCGCGCGGGCGGGGCGGCGAGCGCGGTGGGTTCGCGCACGGGAACGGCGGGCCTCCCCAACCCGCGGGTGCGGAGCGTTGTCCCCAGGCTGACGGATGCCGCGGCGCGGGCCCGTCTCCGCTGCGAGGCTCCGGGGCATGCGCTCCCTCGCCCAAGACATCATCGGCCATGGACTATTCGTCAAGCGCGCCACGCTCCGCGCCCGAGGCTGGAGCGATGGCCACCTCCGCGGCGAGGTGAACCGCGGAACGATTGTGCGGGTGCGCAAGGGCTGGTATTCGGTTCCGTCGGCGCCGCAGTCGGCCGTCGAGGCGTTCCGGATCGGCGGGCGGCTGGCCGGATTGAGCGCTCTGAAGTCCTACGGCATCTGGACCCCGGCCACGAGGAAGCTTCACGTGAGCGTCCCCGGCGGCGCGCGGGCATTGCGGCGGCCGACCGACATGCGCGCACGGCTGCACGTGCTCGACGGTGTCCGGTGCCGGGTGACCTGGGGCGATGACGCGTGGGAGCGGCGTGGGGACAGCGTGTGGCGCACCAGCGTGCACGAAGCCCTGGTGCATATTCTGAACAACCACGACCGGGTCACGGCGATCGTGTGTCTCGATGCCGCGCTGCACAGTGCTCGGGAAAAAGGCCCCGGAATCGTCCTTGATGATCTGGGCTGGATCTTCGCCCGCGCGCCGCTCCGGGTGCAGTCTTGGCGCAGCGAGGTCGACGGGCGCGCCGGAGCAGGCGGGGAAACAGAATTCCGGCTCAAGGCACTGGCCGCCGGCATCCCGTTCGTGCCACAACCGTTCGTGAGGGGCGTCGGGAATCTCGACGGCCAGATCGGCCCGTCGACGTTCGTGGAGATCGACGGGACGGAGTGGCATGACAATCCGCTCGCATTTGAGGTCGACCGGGAACGCGATCTGCTGGTCGCGAAGGAGAACGGGCGCACACTGAGGTTCACCTACGCGCTCCTCCGCAAACGGTGGGGGTTGTGCGTTCAGGCGATGGTCACGGCGCTGGAGCACGACTACCGTCACGAGTCGTCGACCGCGTTCCCCCCATTCCCCGGCCGGATGCCGCCGGTCGCCGGCCGCCTCGGGTAGCGACCGGCCCGATTCCCGGTTGCCGCGGTAGCCGGCCCCGGGCCGTGCCCGGCCCCGCCGTGTCCGCTGGCCCGGCTCGCCCGCCCGCTGGCCCGGCCGTGTCCGCTGGCCCGGCCGTGTCCGT
>NZ_SOGU01000070.1:0-1524 GCF_004403275.1 Cryobacterium sp. TMT4-10 | reverse complement strand
GGCCGTCGGCCGGGCCGGGCGCGCCCCGGGTTTTCGCGCCCGTGCGGCGCCGCGGCCCCGGCCCGCTCTGGGGTGCGCTGGGTGTGGGCGGTGTGGCCCTCGCCGCCGCGATGGTGCTGAGCGTGGCCATCCCGGCGTTCCCGGGCAGTGGCGTCGCCGGGCGCCCGAGCAGTGCCCTGCTGTTCGGCAACGGCGTCAGCCCGATGATCAACCTGGGCGAGGACCTGCGCCGCCCGACGGCGCGGCCGGTCCTGCACTATCGCACGACGGCGACGAGGGCGCCCTACCTCCGGCTGCTCACCCTGGACGAGTTCTCCGGCCGCGACTGGAGTTCCCGCCTCTTTCCGTCCAATTCCGCGAACACCGTGGACAAGATCGCCCTGCCGCCGGGCCTGTTGGACTCAGTGGCCGTCACCGAGACCCGCACGAACATCGTCGTGGACGGCCTGTCGGCGCGCTGGCTGCCGATCCCGGCGCCGGCCCGCTCGATCACGGGGCTGGCCGGGGCCTGGTACTGGAACGGGTCGAACGGGTCGATCACCAGCCCGAACGACACGACCCGCGGCCAGGAGTACACCGTCATCGCGCTGAACCTGGCGCCGACCAGGGACCAGCTGAGGGGCTCGGGCAGCGACTACCCGTCAAGCGTACAGCGGAGTCTCCGGCTGCCCGCGGACAGCCCGCCCCGGATCGCGGAGACCGCGCGGCAGGTCACGGCCGGCACCGACACGGCCTATGACGCGGCCCTGGCGCTGCAGACGTACCTCCGCGGCGAGGAATTCAGCTACGACACCGAGGCTCCGGCCAAGGCCGGCTTCGACGGCGGCGGCGTGGATGTCGTCAGCACCTTCCTCGAGGTGAAGACCGGGTACTGCGTGCACTTCTCCTCGGCCATGGCCGTGATGGCCCGCTCCATCGGCATTCCCGCCCGGATCGCGGTCGGCTACCAGCCCGGCACGCTCTCCGCCTCCAGCTCGATCGCCGGGACGGGACGGTACAGCGTGGACTCCCATGACCTGCACGCCTGGCCGGAACTGTACTTCGCCGGGGTCGGCTGGGTGCCGTTCGAACCGACGCCGGGGCGCGGGGCGCTGCCCGAATACACCCGCACAATGGATGCCGCCCAGACTCCGGGCGGCCAGGGCGGGACCGCCGGGTCCGCACGGCCTGGCATCACCGACGATCCCGCGGCGACCGATCCCGGCGCCCGCGGCGGCTCCGCGGACACCCGCCAGGAACCCGTCACCGTGCTGCGCCTCATCCTGGTCCTCGTCGGGGTGATCGCGTTGCTGCTGCTGCCGGCGATCGGCCGGGTCGAGCGGCGGCGACAGCGACGGCGTCGGATCCTGGCCGGCCGCGCGGGGGCCGCGGAGGCCTGGCAGGAGCTCACCGACCTCGCCGTCGACCACGGCATCCCCGTGCGCGCGACCGAGACGCCGCGGGAGTTCGCGGCGCGCCTGCGGTCGCTGCCGGGGCTCGCGCCGCCGGGGGAGCGACCGGGGGAGCCGTCGGGGGAGCCGCAGC
>NZ_SOGU01000004.1:0-1402 GCF_004403275.1 Cryobacterium sp. TMT4-10 | reverse complement strand
GGGTGCGGCTGCGGCTGCGGCTGCGGCTGCGGGCTGCGGCTGCGGGCTGCGGCTGCGGCTGCGGCTGCGGCTGCGGGCTGCGGCTGCGGCTGCGGGCTACGGGCTACGGGCTGTGGGCTACGGGCTACGGGCTACGGGCTTGGATCGGCCAGACAGAGAGGGCTTCGCATGCTTCACAAGGTGGTCTGCGTCACCCTGCCGGGCCTCGGGCCGTTCGAGTTCGGCCTGATCTGTGAGGTCTTCGGCATGGACCGAAGCGAGCACGGCGGGCCGTCGTTCGACTTCCACGTCACGGCGGCGGAGCCGGGTCCCATCCGCACGAAGCTGGGCTTCGACATCATCGTCACCGAGGACCTGTCCGCCGCCGGGGACGCCGACCTGATCGCGATCCCCGCCTACGAAGCGGGCGAGGCGATCCACCCCGAGATCCTGCGGGTAGTCCGCGAGGCCGAGGCCCGTGGCGCCTGGGTGCTCAGTGTGTGCAGCGGGGCGTTCGTGTTGGCCGCCGCGGGCATCCTGAATGGTCGCCGCAGCACGACTCACTGGATGTACACGGATGCGCTGGCGCGCGCCTGCCCTCTCACCGAGGTCGACCCGGATGTTCTGTTCGTCGAAGACCGCCGGGTGGTGACGGGCGCCGGGACCGCGGCCGGCATCGACGCCGCCCTGCACATCGTGCGGAAGGAACTCGGCGCCTCGGCGGCGAACGTGATCGCCCGGCGGATGGTGGTGCCGCCGCAACGCGACGGCGGGCAGTCGCAGTTCATCCAGGCGCCGGTGGCCGAGTTCCGCAGCGACTCCTTCGCGGCTGTGACCGACTGGATGCTGCGAAACCTCGACCAGGAGTTCACGGTCGACCATCTCGCCCGGCGGTCGCTGATGTCGCCGCGCACCTTCGCGCGGCGGTTCCGGGCGGATCTCGGCACGACGCCCACGGCGTGGCTGAACCGGCAGCGGCTGCTCCGCGCCCAGCAACTGCTCGAGGAAACCGGGTTGAGCCTGGCGGAGATCGCGGCGTCCACGGGGTTCGGTGCGGCGGCCGTGATGCGCCACCACTTCCTCAAGGTGCTGCAGACCACGCCGACGGCTTACCGGCGCACCTTCGGCAGCCGCCGGGCCGGCTGACGGCCACAGCGGGTCCGCTGCCGGGGCGGCCTCCGCCTGTCTCCCCGGCGCCCGAACGAATTCGACGGAGATTCTGCTCTAAAAAGCCCAAAACACAGGTTTTCGGTCCAGCATCCGGAAAATCTCCGTCGAATTGGTTCGCCGGCGTGCGGCAGGCACGGGTTCCGCGGCTGTGCGGGCGAGCGGGGCCAGCGGGCGGGCAGTGCCAGCGGGCGGGCGGGGCCAACGGACACGGCCGGGCCAGCGGACACGGCCGGGCCAGCGGGCGGGCGAGCCG
>NZ_SOGU01000081.1:0-1393 GCF_004403275.1 Cryobacterium sp. TMT4-10 | reverse complement strand
CGGGGCGCGTTCGGCGTGGCGGGTGGGGCGCGTGGCGGCGTGCGGTGGGCGGGGCGCGTGGCGGCGTGCGGTGGGCGAGGCGCGGGCCTGGTGCGGGCGGCGTTCCGGGTGCGGGGCCTTCGGGCATGAAAAAGACTCCTCGCGCACCCACCAGAGCCCGGTTACCCTTGCTACGTTTCCGTCCTGGGGGAGTTGGCCGAGATGGCGCCACGCGAGGAGCCGACTGCCAGTTTAGACACAAAGCGCACTCCCCCAAAACGCGCCGTTCGGACCGGGTGTGACGAAGGCCCGAAGAAACAGGTAAGATTCTCTAGGTCGTTCCCTCACGGGAACGGTCGGCCAGGAGAATTCGCCTAGTGGCCTATGGCGCACGCTTGGAAAGCGTGTTGGGTGAGAGCCCTCGGGGGTTCGAATCCCCCATTCTCCGCCAGTTCTTGATCACGCGGGATGATTTGCGAGCGCCCCAGGCGGGCCCGCGCCTCTCTCTCCCTCCGGCCCGTCGTTCGCGCGCGCCCGGCGCATCCGTCATTCTTCGCGGGCCCGGCGCATCCGTCATGCGCCTCGGTCCGCGCCGATTCCGGGCCCGGCCTGTGGCTAACTCAGGAGATCCGGGCCAGTCCCCGGTCGGACCCCGCGGACCAGTGCGGAACGGCCCGTGGCTCCGCGAGAATCTCCTGAGTTAGCCCCCCGCCCCCGCCCCACGAGGCGGCGCGTGTCCCCCTGCTCGCGTTCGTAACTCCTGCAGATTCTGCCGGATGTACCCGATTCAGCCTGCGGTGACCGTTCGTCGAGGAATTGCAGGAGTTTTGCACGTCGGACCGGCGGCCTGGCTCGTCGGGGGGCCTGGTGCGGCACGTCGGGGGCCTGGCTAGTCGGCGAGCGGGCGCCGAGGCGCTCGGGGGGCCGGCGGCGGCGGCACCTGCTTCGCGGCGACGATGTCGGCGAGTGCGAGGGTGACCAGACCGCGTTTGGTCTCGACCGTGCACTCGGTGTCGGTGCAGGCGCGGAGGTAGCCGACGGCATCCGTCACGCCGCCCTCGATGCGGGTGCGCACGACGATGCGGGCTCCGAGTTCGGTGACGGAGACGAAGTGGGAGGCGGCGAGGCTCATCCGGCCGAGCCTACCGGCACGGGCACGGCGGGTCGGCGGCACGGGGCACAGGGGAACGGCGGCACGGCGGGCCAGTGGCACGCCGGGTCAGCGACTCGGGCAGCGAGCGCGTCAGCGGCCCGGTGACTCAGCACGTCGATGGCACACGCCGGCGCGGCACGCCGGGTCAGCGACTCGGGCAGCGAGCGCGTCAGCGGCCCGGTGACTCAGCACGTCGATGGCACACGCCGGCGCGGCACGGCGGCACGGCACGGCGGCACGGCACGGCGGCACGGCACGGCG
>NZ_SOGU01000040.1:0-1391 GCF_004403275.1 Cryobacterium sp. TMT4-10 | reverse complement strand
GGCTCTCCTGCTGCATCTGTGGGTCTTTCGGAGCGCCTTAACGGCCGCACGCCGCTTCCTGTCTAGGTTTCTGACTGTCAAGGAAAGAAACTTTATAGGCGGGAAAACGGCGTGCGATCTCTAACAATATGGCGGACCTTGCTCGGTGTCGACAAGACGGTGGTCGAGGACGTTGATCTCGACCCTGCGACGGGCGTTTTCGTCGCTTCGGTGCGACTGACCAGGTCGATGCGGAACCGGTGCGGGAGCTGCCAGAAGCGCAGCCCGCGCTACGACGACGGGGCGGGGCGCCGCCGGTGGCGGAGCTTGGATTTTGGCACGACCCAGGTCTTTCTGGAGGCGGATTCCCCGCGGGTGTCGTGCCGGGAGCATGGTGTGATCGTGGCTGCGGTCCCGTGGGCCCGGCACCAGGCCGGCCACACGCGCCACTTCGATTCCTACGTCGCGTGGCTGGCCACGAAAACATCCAAGGCTGCCGCGACTGAGTTGATGCGGATCGCATGGCGCACGGTCGGGTCGATCATCACCCGGGTTTGGGCCGACACGGAAGAGCTCCATGATCCCTTCGCCGGGCTCACCCGGATCGGGATCGATGAGGTCTCCTTCAAGCGCGGCCGGAAGTTCTTGACCGTGGTCGTCGACCACGATTCGGGGCGTCTGGTCTGGGCAGCTCCGGGCCAGGACAAGGCCACTCTCGGCACGTTCTTCGATGCCCTCGGCGAGGAACGATCAGCCCTGATCACGCATGTTTCCGCGGATGGGGCCGGCTGGATCGCGACCGTCGTCGCGGCACGCTGCCCGAACGCGGTCCGCTGCGCGGACCCGTTCCACGTCGTCAAATGGGCCACGGAAGCCCTCGACGAAGTCCGCCGGGCAGCCTGGACCGAGGCTCGGAAACAGGCCCGCTTGAACGAGTCCCGAACGGTTGGCCGGCCCGCCCGCGACGCTCCGGCCCGGCCTCACAGCGAGCACGCGAAGTTGATGATGAACTCCCGCTACGCGCTCTGGAAAAACCCGGAGAACCTCACCGAGAAACAACAAATCAAGCTGGCTTGGGTCGTTCAAACCAACCCGGCCCTGGGCCGGGCCTACTACCTCAAAGAAGGCCTCCGACTGGTCTTCAAACTGCCCCACGCCGAAGCCGCCGAGGCCCTGGACAAGTGGGTCGGATGGGCGCGCCGCTGCCGGATCCCGTCGTTCGTGAAGCTGCAGCGCTCGATCGTGAAGCACCGCGCTGCGATCCTCGCCTCGATCGAGCACGGTCTCTCAAACGGCCGCATCGAATCCGTCAACACCAAAATCCGACTCATCACCCGAATCGCCTTCGGCTTCAAATCACCCGACGCCCTCATCGCCCTCGCCATGCTCAGCCTCGGCGGCCACAAACCAGT
>NZ_SOGU01000020.1:0-1297 GCF_004403275.1 Cryobacterium sp. TMT4-10 | reverse complement strand
TGAGCTGCTGCGGGGATTTCGGACAGCGGAATTAGTGGATTCTTCTACGCTGCCAGGGCTGACTGTTGATAACCATAGTGGACTTCGTTAGGACGCCGGTAACCGAGAGCGGAGTGCCGACGCCGGCTGTTGTAAAACCCCTCGATGTAGCGAATGACGTCGCTGCGAGCTTGTGATTTGGTCGCATAAACGGTCCGGTAGACGCGCTCGTTCTTGAGCATCGAGAAGAACGATTCCGCCATGCTGTTGTCCCAGCACACGCCCGTGCGTCCCATCGACGAGCGCATGCCCAGGCTAGTCACCAAGGCCCTGAAATCGGTCGAGGTGTAGACACTGCCCCGATCGGAGTGCCAGATCGCGTCAGGCTCGATCTGGCTCGTTGCGGCGGCGTTCTTGAGAGCGTCGGCGACGAGCTCGGTGCGCATGTGATCGGCGATGGACCAGCCGACGACTTTCTTGGAGTAGCAGTCGATGACGGTGGCCAGGTAGATGAACCCTTGCCAGGTGTGGATGTAGGTGATGTCGCCGACGAACTTCACCCCGGGGCGGTCGGCGGTGAAGTCCCGTTTGACGAGGTCGGGCATGCTCGCGGCGGCCTCAGCGTCAGCGGCGGTGGTGATGCGGAATGGGCGCGGCTGACAGGCCACCAGGCCCTGGTGGCGCATGATCTGCCGTACCAGCTCGGGTGAGCACTCGGTCTTTTCCGCGGCGAGGTCGGCGTGGATGCGCCGGTACCCGTAGGTGCCCTCGGACTCCTCGAAGAAGTATTGGACCCGGGCTATCAGGGTCTCCCGGCGGGCCGCGGTGGCCGATTGCGGACGCGTGGCCCAGTGATAGAAACCGGACGTCGAGACGGTCAACCACAGGCACATTTTCACCACCGAATTCAGGTTGGCGGGCTCTGATTTTTGGGAATCGATGAATTCATACTTGCTCACTACCGCTGCTCCCGGGCGAAGTAAGCGCTGGCTTTTTTCAAGAAAGCGGTCTCCGCCCGCAGCTCCTGAACTTCACGCTCGAGCTCTTTCAGCCGGGCCCGTTCCGACACCGTCAGATCCGCCTCCGTGCCGCCGTTGGCCTCGCGGTACTTGATCAACCAGTTGCGCAGAGTCTCCGGGCCGACGCCGTATGCGGTGGCCACGTCCTTGATTGGTTTGGATGTGTTGATCACCTCGCGGCACAGCTCGTCCTTGAACTCCTGGGTAAATTTCCGACGTGATGCGGTCATGCTGATCTCTACTTTCAGTAGTCCCTCATTTTAAGAGGGCCCACTGTCCGAGAACTCCGCGGCAGGTCA
>NZ_SOGU01000001.1:0-1240 GCF_004403275.1 Cryobacterium sp. TMT4-10 | reverse complement strand
TGGTGCCATCCGGCGTAGGTGCGGCCTTCGAAGTGCGCGAGGCCGAGGCCTGTTTTCAGTTCGCGGTAGTCGTGCTCGATGCGCCACCTGATTTTGGCCAGGCGGACGAGTTCTTTCAGGGGGGTCGTGTCCGGCAGGGTGGAGAGCCAGTAATCGGTCGGGGCCGGCGCCCCGGTGGGCCATTCGGCGAGGAGCCACTCCACGGGAAGTGAGCCGTCGTCGCCGCGCGGCAGATCGCGGTTCGCGGGTCGGACCCGGAGGGCGATGAACCGGGACTTCATCGAGGCGAGCTTGTTGTTCGGCGTGGCCTTGGTGCCGTGCCGCCAGGTGACCTGGTGGAGGGATGACCGGCCGGCATTCACGACGAGGTCCTTCAGGGAGCTGGGCGCCTCAAGGTAGCGGCGTTGGTGCGGGCGGGGACCGCGCCCGGAGTACTCGAGCACCTCCGTTGCCGCGTCGTCGCTGAACGCACTCGTGGAAGCTTTCACGGCGACCATGTAGGGAATGAGTCGCTCGGTCAGCCCGCACCGGAACGCGGTGATCTCACCGTATCCGGCGTCTCCGACAAGAGCCGGCGGTCGGTGCCCCCAGTCGGCGAGCTCATCGATCATCTCTAACGCCATCGCCCATTTGGTGCGGTGGCGTTGCAGGTCCGGGAGCTGCGCCTTGGCCCGGCGGGCCGCGATCAGCGCGGCTTCCTCATTCGTGTCCGCGCAGGTGTCATCCCAGGCCCCAGGCACGTAGAGGCGCCAATTCAGCGGGCACGATGCCTGATCGGTCGCCGCGTGGATGCTGACTCCGATCTGGCAGTTGCCGATCTTGCCCAGGGTGCCGGAATACTGCCTCGCCACGCACGGCGAGGACGACCCGTCTTTCTTGAAGCCGGTATCGTCAACCACCCACGCGTCCGGGCTGATGAGCTGGAGCGCCCGGCGCACCAGGACCCGCCGCACGGGCTCGACTTTCCACGGCGACGAGGACACGAACTGTTGCAACTGCTGGTAATCCACGCCGAGACGCTCACCCATGGGTTGCATGGATTTCCGCCGCCCGTCGAGCATCAGCCCGCGCAGATACAGGTTCCCTTTGCCGCGTTGATCGGCCCGGGGAAGCGACGCGAATACGTCCTCCACGAACGCTTCCAACTCGGCTTTGGTCTCGGTGAGTTCATCAGGATTCACGCCTGAAAATTAACAGATTCCAGCGACGATTAACAGCCGACACGCCCAACCTAACTAAG
>NZ_SOGU01000095.1:0-1130 GCF_004403275.1 Cryobacterium sp. TMT4-10 | reverse complement strand
CACGTCATCGCAATCGACCAGGGCACCACCAGTACCCGCGCGATCATCTTCGACAAGGCCGGGACGATCATTTCCGCCGGTCAGCTCGAGCACGAGCAGATCTTCCCCCGGGCGGGTTGGGTCGAGCACGACCCGATGGAGATCTGGAACAACACCCGGGAGGTCATCGGTTCGGCGCTGGCCAAGGCCAACCTGACCCGGCACGACATCGCCGCCGTCGGTATCACGAACCAGCGCGAGACCGCCGTGGTCTGGGACCGCCACACCGGCATCCCCGTCTACAACGCCATCGTCTGGCAGGACACCCGCACCCAGCCGATCGTCGACCGGCTCGCCGCCGACGGCGGCGTCGAGCGGTTCAAGGCCCAGGTCGGCCTGCCCCTGGCCACCTACTTTTCCGGCACGAAGATCGTCTGGATCCTCGAAAACGTCGAGGGGGCCCGGGCGAAGGCCGAGGCCGGCGACCTCATGTTCGGCACCACCGACACCTGGGTGCTCTGGAACCTCACCGGCGGGCTCGAGGACGGCGTGCACGCGACCGACGTCACCAACGCCAGCCGCACCATGTTCATGGACCTCGAGACGCTGCAGTGGGACGACGACATCCTCGCCGCGTTCGACGTGCCGAAGTCGATGCTGCCCGAGATCCGCTCCTCCTCCGAGGTCTACGGGATCGCCAGCGGCCACAGCCTCCTGCGCGAAACCCCGATATCCGGCATCCTGGGCGACCAGCAGGCCGCGACCTTCGGCCAGGCCGCCTTCGACCAGGGCGAGGCGAAGAACACCTACGGCACCGGCAACTTCCTGATCTTCAACACCGGCACCGAGATCATCCACTCCAAAAACGGCCTGCTCACCACCCTCGGCTACAAGCTCGGCGACGCCGAACCGCACTACGCACTGGAAGGCTCGATCGCCGTCACCGGTTCGCTCGTGCAGTGGCTGCGGGACAACCTCGGCATCATCCGCACGGCCGAGGAGATCGAAGCCCTCGCCCTGTCCGTCGAGGACAACGGCGGCGCCTACTTCGTTCCCGCCTTCTCCGGCCTGTTCGCGCCGTACTGGCGTGCGGATGCCCGCGGCGCACTGGTCGGACTGACCCGGTACGTGAACAAGGGCCACATCGCGCG
>NZ_SOGU01000052.1:0-1028 GCF_004403275.1 Cryobacterium sp. TMT4-10 | reverse complement strand
CTAGATGAGTGAGTCCTAATGGTCGTAGGCGATGAGGGATCGTTTGTTGGGTGTTCCGAGGAGCCAGTTGTGCCAGATTCCGGCGGCGAGGGCGAGTAGTCGGCCGGCGACGCGGGAGTAAAGGCCCGGGATAGTGCGTCCGCCATGGTCTTCGAGGGTGAGTTGGCCTTTGAGAGTGTCGAAGACGGACTCGACCCATTGGCGGATTCCGCCGAGTTTCCCGAAGCGTTTCTTCTCGTCCTTACGGTCCGGTCGGATCAGGTGAGCGCCGAGTTCGTCGGTGATGAACCCTTCGAACTCGCGGCCGGCGAACCCTTTGTCGCCGATGATGATTTGGCCCTGCTGGATGAGGTGTCGGTCGTGGCGCAGCATCGCCTGGGCAGCTTCGCGTTCGCCGATTTTGGGGTTGGCCAGGCCCCAGACGACGGGCATGCCATCTGGGGTGCAGACCAGATAGAGGCGGAATCCCCAGAAGTAACGGGAGTGGGAAGCGCAGTATCCGTAGCCGGCGTGTCCGGCCAGGTCGGAGCGTTTCACGGTCTCTCGGGACTTGCCGCAGGGCACCGGGGTGGAGTCGATTAGCCGCGTGATCTCGCCCCAGGACGGGGTATCCCTGCCCAGTTCTGTGATCACCGCGGAGAGCAGCCCGGTGGCTTGGCGAACGCGTTTGCCCCACCCGGATTGTTGGGGCAGATTCGGAAACATGGGCCTGAGGTACGTGTTCGCGTAGCGGATCCATTTTCGGTCCGAGGCGATGCCGAGCAGATGTTGGGCGACGACGAGGCAGAGCAGCTCAATGTCGGTCAGGGCCGGCGGGCGCCCGGGCCGCCCCCGTCTGGAAAACCCCAGCGCGGGGATGATCCGATCGTCTAGATGGACGTAAAGTGTGGTCAGGAGGGTGTTCAGATCTGTCTTCACAAACAGGGTTTAACACCCTCCGCCTTCGATTAACAGCGTCCACGCCGGGCCAGTCCGATCTGACTAGACGTGTACCGCTACCGACAATCGATTAGGACTCACTCATCTAG
>NZ_SOGU01000009.1:0-1024 GCF_004403275.1 Cryobacterium sp. TMT4-10 | reverse complement strand
CCCTCTCTGTCAACCTTGGACAAGGCACCGGGATCGTCCCGAATAGTGTTGTAGAGGGCGGGGAAGGAGTTCCCCTTGACGAACGCAGTGATGACAGGGCCCAGCTCGACCGGGCAAGCTGTAGGGATGGAAGATGTTCCCGATCCTCAGGTTCCCGAGCGTGCTCGGCGGCGAACCTACACCGCCAAGTACAAGTGCGACATTCTGACCGAGTACGACTGCCTCAATCGGCAGGGCCGCGGTGCGCTGCTCCGCCGGGAAAAGCTGTACACCTCCTTAGTCAGCTCGTGGCGTGACCAGCGAGACAAGGGGGTGCTGGCCGCTTTGGCGCGGCCGGCGGGAGCGCTGCCAGCCAGCACGTCGGAGAAGGACGCGGCCCGGCTCCGGAAAGAGAATGTCCGACTGTCGGGCGAGTTGGATACGGCGAGGCAGGTGATCGCTATCCAGGGAAAACTCTCGGCTCTGTTGGATCAACTCTCGACCAACAGCAGCGAGAAGAACACCGAGAAATAATCGACGCCACGATCACCGAACTCGTCCCTCTCGTCGGCACGCGGGACGCGTGCCTGGCCGTGGGCCGGTCGCGGGCGACGCACTACCGCCAACACCGGCGGTCGCCAAGACCGCCGTCATCGCCGCGGCCCCGGCCACAGCCGGCGAAGCAGCCGCGCGCGCTGACCGAGCTGGAGTGCGCCGCTGTTCTAGAGGTGCTGCGGTCCAAGCGGTTCGTGGACAAGGCGCCGGCGGAGATCCAGGCGATCCTCCTCGACGAGGGCACCTACCTGTGCTCAGTCGCGACGATGTATCGTCTGCTCCGCGCCCACGGCGAGACCGGTGAGCGTCGTGCTCAGGCCGAGCACCCGGCACGAGTCAAGCCCGAACTCATCGCGACGGGACCCAACATGACCTGGTCGTGGGACATCTCGAAGCTCAAGGGCCCGGCCAAATGGTCATACTTCCACTTGTATACGATTATCGACATTTACTCCCGGTACGTCGTCGGCTGGATGGTCGCGACCCGGGA